>JAQTSL010000348.1 GCA_028711355.1 Rhodoferax sp. | reverse complement strand
GGCGATGACCGCAACGACGAACATGGCTTTGCTGCGGTTAACCAGCAAGACGGCATTTCGATCAAAGTCGGCGCTGGCCCGAGTTGCGCGCGTTATCGCCTGCCCAGCGTTGCCGCAGTGCACCTTTGGTTGGCCAGCGCCCTGAAAGAAGATTGATGGGAACACTTGATCTGGCCCTGATCGGTAACTGCAACATCGCCGCCCTGATTGATGCACACGCCAATATCACCTGGGGCTGTTTTCCCCGCCTTGATGGCGACCCGGTGTTTTGCAGCCTGCTCAAGAAGACCGATGACGACGGATTTTTCTGCGTTGAACTGGCGGATTGCGAACGCTCGGAACAACACTACCTGGAAAACACCGCGATTCTTGTCACTCGCCTGTATGACCGGCAGGGTGGCGCTGTTGAAATCACCGACTTCGCGCCACGTTTTGGTCAGCACGGCCGCACCTTTCGCCCCATGATGCTGGTGCGCCGGGTGCGTCGTCTCTCGGGCAGCCCACGCGTAACGTTGCGCCTGCGCCCGGCCTGCGACGACGGGGCCTCCCGCCCCAGCGTGACCTGGGGTAGTCACCACATCCGCTATGTAGCCCCGACGCTCACGCTGCGCCTGACCACCGATGCGTCGCTCACCGCGATCCTGCAGGAGACCTCATTCTTTCTGGAGGACGCCGTCACGCTGCTGCTGGGTGCGGACGAGACCGTCAACGAGGCCGCGAGCGAAGTCGGGCGCCGTTTTCTGGAGGAAACCACGCAGTACTGGCGCGAATGGGTGCGCAACCTGGCGATTCCTTTTGAGTGGCAGGCCGCCGTGATTCGCGCTGCCATCACCCTCAAACTCAATGCTTTTGACGACACCGGCGCCATCGTGGCGGCGGTTACCACGTCGATCCCTGAAGCCGCTGGCAGCAACCGCAACTGGGACTACCGCTACTGCTGGCTGCGTGACAGCTACTTTGTCGTCAACGCGCTCAACCGTCTGGGCGCCACCCGCACCATGGAGCGCTACCTCAGCTACATCATCAACATTGCCGCCAATAACGCGGGCGCGCCGTTGCAGCCGGTCTATGGGATTGACGGTCGCGCGCAACTGGACGAGCGCGAAGTCAGCGCACTCGACGGTTACCGTGGCATGGGGCCGGTGCGCGTTGGCAACCTGGCCTACCGCCAGGTGCAGCACGACGTTTATGGCTCGGCGATTCTGGCGGCGACTCACATCTTCTTTGACCAGCGTCTGACGCGCCGCGGTGATGAGGCTTTGTTCCGCCATCTTGAGCCTCTGGGTGATCAAGCCTGGCGCTGCCATGACCAGCCTGATGCAGGGCTCTGGGAGCTGCGCGGCAGCGCCCGCGTGCACACCTTCTCAGCCGTGATGTGCTGGGTTGCCTGCGACCGGTTGGCGCGCATCGCCACGCAGTTGGGCTTGGCCGAGCGGGCCCAATACTGGCAGACGCAGGCGCAGCAAATTCACACCACCATCAGCCAGCGTGCCTGGAACAAAGAACGCGGCAGCTTTGTCTCGACCTTTGACGGTGACGCGATGGATGCGAGCCTGCTGCTGCTCAATGAGGTGGGCTTTCTGCAAGCCACTGACCCCCGTTTTGCCGCCACCGTCAACGCCGTTGCGCAGGATTTACGCCGCGGTGATTTCATCTTTCGCTACATTGAAACCGATGACTTTGGCACGCCCGAAAACGCCTTTCTGGTGTGCTCGTTCTGGTATGTCAATGCCCTGACCACGCTGGAGCGGCGCGACGAAGCGCGCATCCTGTTCGAGAAATTATTGGCCTGTCGCAACCGTCATGGCCTGCTGGCCGAGCACATCGACCCGGTCAGCGGCGAACAGTGGGGCAACTTCGTGCAAACCTACAGCATGGTCGGCTTGATCAACGCCGCCATCCGGCTGTCAATCCGCTGGGATCAGGCATTCTGAGACTTTGCCGGACAGAGCAATGCTACACACCGTGAGCGTTGTTCTGTCCTCAACTGTTTAAAACTTGCCCCTTGCCAGTTACCGCACTGGTAAGAGTCTGCACTTCGATGCAAGTGAGTAATCCCCACGCTGGCATGACCTCGCAGCAACTGCGCCGTCGCAGACCGGGTTACTCGACCCGCGTTACCCGGCTGGGCTTGAAGCCCAGGTCGGCCACTTTGCCCTTGCGCGCACGCACCGCGCGAGCATTGTTCAGGCTGCGGATTTCCAGCGTTTCGTCGCGCAGCTTGCCGCCCCGGCCAACACCGTCAAGGCGCACGCTGCGGGTGTAAGCGGCCGCACCGGCCAGCGTGTCGCTGGCTTGCAGGTCGATCAGCATCAAACCACGCCCGCCGCCGGGCATAGTCCGCAGTTCTGTCAGTTCAAACGTCAGGATGCGCCCACCCGCCGAGGCGCACGCCACATGCGTTGCAGCGGGCACACCGGTTGCGGCATTGGCAATCAGCGACGGCTGGCACAGCGTCTCGCCCTCGTTGACGGTGACAAAAGCCTTGCCGGCCTTTTGCCTTGAGATCATGTTGGCGACCGTCGCGGTAAAGCCGTAGCCGGCTGAACTGCTGAGCAGCAAACTGGCTTCCAGCGGCCCGGCAAAATACGCCAGCAGTTGGCTGCCGGCCTCCAGCTCGATCAGGCTGGTGATCGGTTGGCCGTCGCCGCGGCCACCCGGCAGCAGCGCGACCGCGACCGAATAAACCCGGCCGTTGGAACCAAACGCCAGCAAGGTATCAATGGTGCGGCATTCAAACGTGTTGTAGAGCTCGTCGCCCGCCTTGAAGCTGTATTGCGGTGTCTCGGCGCCACTGAGACGGTCACGCGCCCAGCCCTTTTGCGTGCGCACCCAACCTTTTTGGCTAACCACCACCGTCACCGGTTCATCGACCACTTTGACTTCGAGCACAACTTTTTTGTCGGCCTGAATCAGCGTGCGGCGTGGGTCAGCAAAGGTTTTGGCGTCTGCTTCGATTTCTTTGACCATCAGGCGGCGCAAGCTGGCCGAATTGGCCAAAATGTCTTCCAGCTTTTGCTGCTCGATGCGCAGACCGGCCAGTTCTTGCTCGATTTTGATGGCTTCCAACCGGGCCAATTGGCGCAGCCGGATTTCAAGAATGTCTTCGGCCTGGCGCTCCGACAGATTGAAGCGCGCCATCAGCGCCGCCTTGGGCTCGTCACTCTGGCGGATGATGGCGATGACCTCGTCAATGTTGAGCAACACCAGCGCGCGCCCTTCCAGGATGTGGATGCGGTCCAACACCTTGCCCAGCCGGTGCTTGGTGCGCCGCTCGATGGTGGTTTGCCGAAACGCAATCCATTCGTCAAGCATCTGGCGCAGCGACTTTTGCACCGGTCGGCCGTCCAGCCCGATCATCGTCAAGTTGATCGGGCACGTGGTCTCCAGGCTGGTATGCGCCAGCAAGGTGTTGATCAGCTCTTGCTGGCCAATTTTGCTGGTCTTGGGTTCGCACACCAGGCGCACGGCAGCATCTTTGCTGGATTCATCCCGCACGCCGTCGAGCACCGACAACACGGTGGCCTTGAGCTGGTTTTGCTCCAGGCTCAACGCCTTTTTGCCGGTCTTGACCTTTGGGTTGCTGAGCTCTTCAATTTCTTGCAGCACGCGCTGGGTGCTGACGTTGGGCGGCAGCTCGGGGATAACCAGTTGCCATTGCCCGCG
>JAQTSL010000347.1 GCA_028711355.1 Rhodoferax sp. | reverse complement strand
AGCCCTTTCCGTCATTGCTCTGGCTGCCATGCTTAAAGACAGAGTCGCGGTAGCCAAAGGCGCATTGCGCGGCGTTCAGCGTGAACAGCTCGCCGGTTTGCAAATCGATCGCGTCGAGCGATTCAAACCGGTCTTGCAGCTCGACCCCGTAAGCACCGATGTTCTGCACCGGCGCGGCGCCGACGGTACCGGGAATCAGTGCCAGGTTTTCCAGGCCCGGCCAACCCTGCGCCAGCGTCCAGGCCACCAAGTCGTGCCAGTTTTCGCCCGCACCCGCCTCAACGATCCAGGCACGATCGGTCTCGGCCAGCAACTGGCGGCCCATGATCTCGACTTTGAGCACCAGCGGCTTGACGTCGCCCGTCAGAACGATGTTGCTACCGCCACCCAGCACCAGCTTGGGCGCTGGCCCCCATTGCGGATCGGCCAGCACGGCCCGAACGTCTGCAACACTGCTGATGCGCACCAGCGCGTGCGAGCGCGCCACGATATGAAACGAATTAAGCGCCTGTAGCGCCACATTTTTCTGGACTAACATCGCTGCATTGTCGAACATCCAGCGAGAACCCCATGCCCTCTTTTGACACCGTTTGTGAAGCCAATATGGTTGACGTGAAGCACGCCGTCGAGAACACCGCCAAAGAAATCAGCACCCGTTTTGACTTCAAGGGCACGCCAGCGGCGGTCGAGCTCAAAGACAAAGAAATTATTCTGATCGGCAACGCCGATTTCCAGTTGACGCAGATTGAAGACATCTTGCGCAACAAGCTGACCAAACGCAACGTCGATGTGCGTTTTCTGGACCGGGGCGAGGTACAAAAAATGGGTGGCGACAAGGTCAAGCTGGTGCTCAAGGTACGCGACGGCATTGACACGGAGTTGGGTAAAAAGATCCAGCGTTTCATCAAAGACAGCAAACTCAAGGTGCAGGCCGCTATCCAAGACGGCAAACTGCGCGTCAGCGGCGCCAAACGCGACGACCTGCAAGCCAGCATGGCGCTGATCAAAAAAGAAGTGATTGACGTGCCGGTCAGCTTTGACAACTTTCGCGATTAACGTCCAATGCAACAAAGCCACCCCGAAGCATGAAAAATGGCTGTCACAAGCGGTCCACGACCCACTGTCCCAGTGCGTCCAAATTCATGGATACCGGGTCGTGGCCCGGTATGAAAACCTGTTCTTTCACGTAAAAACGGTGACAAATCTGATCGCTGTCAACACCACCCCAGGTGCGACCCGGTCATGAGCCTGATTGTCGCCACGCAAGACGAATACGAAGACCTGCTGGGGCTCTGGTCGGACCTTGAGTCTGGCCTGGCCATGCTGTTGACCTGTCCCGCCAGCGTGCAGGAATTTGCGCTGCGCGTGCGCCAGTATGACCGCTGGATGCAGGACCTGCTGGGCCTGGACACCGACGTCGGACTGTACCTGCTGTTCCAGTTGGCTACCAACTCACTGGCTGGCTACAGCGCCTCACACGCGCTGGTCTGCGCGGTGCTGTGCGACCTGATTGCCGCCGACTTTGACCTGCCACTGGCGCAGCGCAACAGCCTGGTGCGGGCCGCGTTGACCATGAACATTGCGATGACCGCCCTGCAAAACGAGATGGCACGACAAACCGGTCGTCCTAGCACGCAACAGCAGGCAGTGATCAATCTGCACCCGTCGCACAGCGTGCAACTGCTGCAACAGCGCGGCATCGACGACACGCTGTGGCTACAGACAGTGCAATACCACCACCGCCCAATCGAAACACCGCGCGGGGCATTCGACACGCAGGAGCCGGCGCACCAACTCGCTGCCATTTTGCAGGTGGTGGACCGCTACGCTGCCATGATCAGTCCACGCGAATCACGCGAAGGCAGAAGCGCGGCCGCGTCGGCGCAAGACATTTTGCAGGGCAATGTCAACCAAAGCAGCACGATCGGTCAGGCCTTGGTGCGGATGGTCGGGTTGTCGCCACCAGGCACCTTTGTGCAACTTGACGATGAACGCATTGCGATCGTGACGCGTCGCAGCAAGACCGTCAACCAGCCTGACGTAACGGCGGTGATGCAGGCCGACGGCACGCTGATCCGGCCGCCGCAACTGCTGTCAACCGAACACAAAGAGCCTGACATTCGAGCGGCATTGCTGTCGTCGGCGGTACCAGAGCGCATCAACCACCATCTGATCCTGCGACTGGGCAGTGCACTGCCAACCTCTGCCCCGCCATTCACGCCGCCGGGCGACCTTCAATAAACGCCACCATGCGACGTGCCAGCTCAGGCCCGTCGTGGCCTAGCGCGAGGCTTTGCGTGGCTGCGCAATAGCTCTCTTCGCCCAGCAGGCTGCGTCGCTTGTCCAGCAAAAACGCGCTATAGGCTGGCACAAACTCGGGGTGCGGCTGCACACAAAACACCTGGTCGCGCACGATATACGCAGCGATCGGGCAAAAGTCGCTGGTGGCCAGCAAAGTGGCGCCCTCAGGCAAATCAAACACCTGGTCCTGGTGACTGGCCAGCAACGCCACCTCACTCCCGGGCATTGCCTGCGATGGGTCCTGGCCCAGCCACTGGTAGCGCATCCGTCCGGCGCCCCAACCCTGCGGCGCACGCCCAACGCGCGCGCCCAGGCACAAGGCGATCAACTGATGGCCAAAACACACGCCCACCAGTTTCTTGCCTTGGTCGAGCAACTGCATAACCTTCTGGCGCAGCGCCAGCACCCACGGCTCCTGCGAAAACGCGTCGGCACGGCTACCGGTCAGCAGCACCGCGTCGTAGTCATCAAACGAGGTCGGATACTCACCGCGCATCGTATTGAAGTGATCAAACTGGCCGCTGGCCCCGGCGCTGCGCAACAAGCGCTCAAACATGGCGCCATAACCCTGGTAGAGCGGCTCCACCGCCGGGTCGAGCGTGTCGTTTTCCAAAATACACACTTTCATGACGACTCCTTGCCAGGCGCGCGGCCCGGCGGGTGCCGGTGACCGTGTTTGGCTGGCGCGTGTGGCGGCGTTTCAGACGTTGCCCGCGGTCCCGCTTTTTTGCCAAGACGCGATTCGGTGCCCTTGATCAGACGATTGATGTTCGCGGTGTGCCGATAAACCAACAACAACACCATGACCGCAACCGCCAGCGCCACCGAATTGCTTTTGAACCACAAGGCACCGTCAGCCAGCAGATAAATCACCGGGGCTAGCAGCGCGGCGGTGATCGACGCCAGCGAAACATAGCGAAACAGCAAAGCCATCGTCAGCCACACCAGCAACGTGATCAGCCCGAGCCAACCACTGACGCCCAGTACCACGCCGGCAGCGGTAGCCACCCCCTTGCCGCCGACAAAACGAAAAAACACCGGGTACAGGTGCCCCAAAAAAGCCGCCAAGCCGACCATCGCCTGGGTGCCTTCACCCAGACCGTAGGCTGGCCCATAGCGCGCCACCAGTACCACCGGGAGCCAGCCCTTGGCAGCATCGAGCAGCAATGTCAGCAGCGCAGCCGCCTTGGAGCCCGAGCGCAGCACATTGGTCGCACCCGGGTTCTTGCTGCCAAAAGTGCGCGGGTCGCCCAGCCCCATAACCCGGCTGACGATGACGGCAAACGACAACGAGCCCAACAAGTAAGCCAATAGCGTTGCCAGCAGCGGAAACAATGACTGCATAGATTCCAAATCAACTCCTGAAG
>JAQTSL010000346.1 GCA_028711355.1 Rhodoferax sp. | reverse complement strand
GTACAAGTTGACCCTCGGCACCGGTGGTTCTGGTGGCGGTGCCAATGGTGGCCTGACCGAGGCCGGTAACCCCAGCAGTCTGACCCGGGCCCAAGGCGGCCAACTCATTGCCGGTTTTGCCGGAGCTGATGTGTGGCGCCAGCGTAACCGCGCCGCCAGTGATGGCAGTGGCGGCGTTGGCGCACCGGGCGGCAGCAGCGGTGGCAGTGGTGGTGACAAAGTGGTCAACACCGCGGGGCAAGTTGAGAGCGCTGCCCAAGCCGGCGGTGCCCTGCAGACTCCAGGCTATTCGGGTGTGGCTGGTCAGGCCGGCCTTGAAACGGGTCGCAGTGTCAGAACTGGCGGTAACCCGGAAATTCAGGCCAATGCGGGCGGTGGTGGCGGAGCCAGCGTGGGCAGTGGTGGTGCCGGTCAGTCTGCCGGGGTGAGTGCTGTTGCTGGCACTGGTGGATTGGGTGCAGGCGGTGGCGGGGGCAGTGGCGGTGTCAAAAGCGCCAGTGCGGGCAGTTCGGGCGGACATGGGTTTATCCGGCTGACTTTGTCTGAGCCAGCGCCGACGCCCGTTGCTTTGGCGCCCGTTGTTTTGGCGCCGGTGCCAGTATCCATGCCAGTACCCATTGTGGTCATGGCGCCAGCGGTGCAGCGGTTTTCCATGTCCACGGACACCTCCTTCGAGTTTGGCAAAGCCACGCTTAAGTCGGCTGGTGAATCCAAGCTGGATAGCATCGTTGCCAAGCTCGATACGTCCCGGCGCGGGCAGATAAAGGTCACCGGCCACGCCGATCGGATTGGTTCCGAAGCAGCCAATCAGCGCTTGTCTTTGAATCGCGCCGACTCAGTCAAGTCATATCTGGTGAGCCACAGCGTGCCGGCTGAGCGCATCGTGGTGGCGGGACGGGGCGAGACCGAGCCGTTGACCAGCAGCACCGACTGTCAAGGCCCGACCAGTGCCAAAACTATCGCCTGTCTGGCACCAGATCGGCGCGTGGATATTGAACTGGTGGGTATCGCTCAGTAAGATGGTTTGATCTGGCTAAGCCAAAAAAAAGCCACTCGTCAGAGTGGCTTTTTTGTTGACACGGATAACCGTGCGGGCGGTCACGTGGCGGTCAATATTTCAGCACCAACTTGTCTTGTTCTTCTTTGGTGATGCCCGGTACCTCACCTTTTTTGCTCCAACGGTTCAGGTTCCAGGCACCTTCACCCAGCCAGGCTTTGACGGTTGCCAAGTTTTTGACGCGTTCGGCATCAGTGCTACCCAGATTTTTGTACATATTGCCGGGCTTGCCACCGGCAAGTGTGCTGGTGCCATCATCCAACCGGCGCATCAGAGCACCAGAATCAGGATAGGCGATCAGCATGACCAGGTTTTCGTAAGTGTCGGTGCGTGGACCTACTTTTTCCTTGTCGTATTTTTTCTGATCCAGCTTGTATTCCTGCAAAGTGGGCGCCTTTGCGTCAGCGCTGTGGCATTCAGCGCACTGCGCTTTAAACATCGGAGCGATGTCGTTGCGGTACGTCACATCGGCAGCCATGGCGGGCAGGGCGATTGCGGTGCAGGCAATGGTGGTTAAGAGGCTACGTTTCATGGAAGCTCCGTGGTTGAAAAGCCTGAATATATCTTAATTTGAGGCCACTTTCTTGCCGAACAGCTCAGCCGGCGCTGGACCACTGGGTTCGGTGTGGGCAATGCCGTAATGGCATTCGATGCAGGTCTTTCCTTCAACCTTGGCTTTGGCATGTTTTTTCTGTGCTACTGGCGACTGCATATCTTCCTTCATCTTGTCAGCACGATGGCAACTGCGGCATTGATGCGAATCCGACTCCATCATCTCTTTCCAGACTACATGGGCCATTTCAGCGCGCTTGGCTTCAAACTTTTCCTTGGTATTGATCGAGGGCATGATGTAGGTGTAGAACATATCCTTGGACGCCTTGATCTTGGCTAGCACCAGCGGACCGGGCGTGTGCGGCACGTGGCAATCGGTACAGATGGCGCGCACACCGGTGCGGTTGGTGTCGTGGATGGTGCCTTTGTATTCCTCGAAGTTGTAAGACATTTCATGGCAGCCAACACAAAATTCTTCAGTGCTGGTCGAAGCCAACACATACGCGCCAGAAATGCCTACAAGCACTGAAAAAACGAAAAGAGCCACCAACCCAACAAAGGTCAGCTTCCAGTGGTTGCGCAAAGTTTTCAAGATCGCCATGTCCGTATGTCCTGTGATTTGTTACAGACCGCGATGCTACCTTCGCAGGCCCGGTTCGACTAGGCAAAAAAGTTGATTCAGATCAAAGAATGACGTTTTGACCAAGTCAACCTTGTTGCGCAACTGTGTTTGGAGCCAGTTCAGGCGCCAAAGTTCACTGGCATTTGAATCGCCACCACCTCGCCGCGGGCGGTTGCCACGCCAGCCGCGTAAACGGTGCTTTCAATCACCACCTTGCGCCCCTTGATTTCTTTCACGCGCCCGCGAATTTCAAGCAATTCCGAGATCGGCGTGGGCTTAAGATAGTCCACGTGCAACGAACCGGTAACAAACCGGAACGCGGGTAAGGTATCCATGCCCCGTCCTTCCTGACGGTACATGGCCGCAGCGGCCGTGCCGGTACTGTGACAGTCCACCAGCGAGGCCAGCAGCCCACCGTAGGTAAAGCCTGGCACTGCTGTATGAAATGGCTCAGGCGTGTAGCGGGTCACGGTTTCGTCGCCGTCCCAGTAGGTTTTGATGCGATGACCATGGATATTATTGGACCCGCAACCGTAGCAGTGGGATAAATTTTCGGGGTAATAGTCCTGGAATGCCTTCATGAATGGACCCTTGAGAAACGATGAAAGTTTATCCGAGAAAGCCCATTTCCGGCATCACGCATAGGATTACGTCATGCTGAACGTTGATGTCCGTCCCAGGATTGCGCCCACGTTAAAACGCGAAGCTAAAAGTCTCTGGAATCGAGCCCGATTGGCTGCTCAAAATTACGCAAGCGTTCCCCGTTTGGCCCCAGATGGTCAATTTGTTGCATGTCCACAACTCTTCACCTAAGCTTTACAAAGTTTAAGGCCTGCCCAAGGGTTTGTACCGCCTGTATCTGGTTCAATAGAGCCTAACTTCCTGAAATATGGAGGTTGGCCCTGGGTTCCGGGGCGCGTTTGCAGCGGAACCCTTTGTTTAACCTTGGAGTATTTGACTATGAAAAAATCGCTTATCGCATTGGCCGTTCTGGCCGCAGCAGGCGCCGCCTCTGCACAATCTACCGCTACCGTCTATGGCCTGGCTGACGTCTGGTTTGGCAACGTCAAGACCGACAACGGTGCTGGCGTAACCACCTCCACCACTCAGCTTACCAGTGGTGGCGTGAATACATCTCGTTGGGGCCTGAAAGGTTCTGAAGACCTGGGTGGCGGCTTGAAGGCCAACTTCAAGCTGGAACAAGGTTTCACATTGGATAACGGTGCTGCAAAGAATGCTGCCAAGGCGTTTGATCGCGTTGCACAGGTTGGTGTTTCTGGCGGTTTCGGCGCGGTTGATATTGGCCTGACTTGGACTGCTTTCGACGATATCGCTGGCGCATCTGCTACCGTGTTCAATTCTGCACTGGCCCCCGCCAACAACGTGTTCACGACCACCGCCTATACCGGCAATCCTGGCAACACCATCCGTTACACCA
>JAQTSL010000052.1 GCA_028711355.1 Rhodoferax sp. | reverse complement strand
GCCAATCGCCAGCACGCCCACCACCATCACCTGCTGCAACACCAGCGACAGGTTGGTGCCGCTTAAAAAGCGTTCGGTCTGAATGGTAAAAAACAGGCAGGTGACCGCCAGCGCGATCCAGGGGCCCAGCGCCCCCCAGGGAATGTGGCGTTTGGTTGCGTTCATGGTGAATGCCTCAGCGGGTAAAACGGGAATCCATTCTTTGGTTTACTTGTTGCCCCAGCACAGGTTCAGGCCGGTTTTGCTGTCTTTGCTGTCCACACCAGCGACCGCCTTGCCGGCAATCAGCGTCACGCCGGTGTCGGTATAGCCTGACACTTTTTTTCCAGTCTTGGCGTATTCCACACCGGCGGCGACACCCATCGAAGCCATCTTCAGCGGGTATTGCTGGCTGGTGGCTGCAATCTTGCCGGCGGCGGTGTCCTTGATACCCTGGCAGCCACCATCGACTGACACGATGATCACACCTTTTTCTTTGCCAGCTTTTTTGAGCGCGTTGTAGGCACCGGCGGCAGCGGGTTCATTGATGGTATACACCACATTGATGTCGGGGCTCTTTTGCAGGCAGTTTTCCATCGCGGTCTGGCCTTTGGCCTGGTTGCCGTCGGTGTCGCCCGCACAAACGGTTTCAGCGGTGGAAGACAGTTCGTTGGACTTCGCATCATTGGCCTTCAGGCCAAAGCCGGTCATGAAGCCGTTGTGGCGCTGAGCCCCCACCGGGTGGCCGGGAAACAGGTCGAGCATGGCAATCCTGGCGGGCTTGTTGCCCAGCGCGGCCTTGGCGTATTGGCCAATCAAGACACCGGCTTTGTAGTTGTCGGTGGCAAACAGGGCATCGGCGCCGTCAAACGGGCTGTCCAGTGCAATCACTTGCACGCCCTTGGCCTGGACTTTTTTCACGGTCGGGTTGATGGCATCGCCGGTGGAGGTGATCAAAATGGTCTTGGCGCCGGCGGCAGTCATGTTTTCCAGCGCGGTGATCTGGCTGGCGGTGTCGCCGTCTTTCTTGCCGGTGGCGGTCATCAGCTTGGCACCGGCTTTCTTGGCCTCTTGTTGCGCGCCTTCCTTCATCTTGACGAAGAAGGGGTTGGTTTCGGTCTTGGTGATCAGACCAATGACGGGTGCGTCGGCGGCAAAGGCGCTGCCAACAGCCAGGGTCAGGGTGCTCAGGATCAGAGTGGAAGAAAGTTTCATGGTGTGTCCTCGTTGGTAAATAGCCTTGCGGCCGGGGCGGTTCGAAAAAAGACGCTTGTCCAATCAGCGTGACTGAACTATAGTGGAGGAGTAGTTATTAAATCAAGTTGTTTTAGTTATGGAAAACCCTAAGATGTTGCAAATAAATTCATCCATTCAAGTCGCCACGGCGGGCGAGGCGCTGATTGACCTGATTGCAGGGCAAGACGGGCGTTTTCAGCCCTGCCTGGGTGGTGCAGTCTATAACCTGACCCGTGCGCTGGCGCGCCAGGGTATCGAGACGCTGTACCTCAACCCGCTGTCCAAAGACCGGCTGGGGCGGCAACTGGCAGCGCAACTGCTGCAAGATGGCGTGCACCTGGCGGTGCCCGAGCCGGTGCTGCCGGTGACCTCACTGGCGCTGGTGAATGTAGATGCCAACGGTCACCCTGATTACGCTTTTTACCGCGAAGGCGTGGCCGACCGCGCCACCAGCGCCGCCGCCCTGAACCAGGCCTGTAGCCAGGCCCAGGGGCTGCAACTGGTGTGCTCCGGCGCGCTGGCTCTGTCGCCCGACGACGCGCAAACCTATCTGCCATGGCTGGCGGCGCAGCGCCAGGCCGGGCGCACGGTGGTGATCGATGCCAACCTGCGCCCGTCGGTCATGTCCGACCTGGAACTGTATCGCCGCCATGTGCTGACTGCCTTGCAGTACGCTGATGTGATCAAGGCCAGCGACGAAGACCTGGTAACCCTGGGCTTGCCCGGTGCCGATGCTTTTGCGCAAGCCAAGGCCCTGCTCAAACGCAGCCGAGCCGGCCTGCTGGCACTGACCCGGGGGGCTGCGGGCGCTGCGCTGCTGACCCGCTTTGGCCAGACCTTTCAGGCGATTGAGCCCGAGCCGCTGGCGGTGCTGGACACGGTGGGGGCCGGCGACTGCTTTCTGGCCGGCCTGGTGGTGGCCATGCTGGTGCACCGCTTGCCTGCCGATTGGGGTGCCATGGCGGTGGCAACGCCGGTGGCGCAAGATATGCTGGGCAGCGCCATTGCCAGCGCCAGCCTGTGCGTGCTACAACGCGGCTGCATGCCACCGACGCGCGCCGAGGTACTGGGGCGGCTGCAAGCGGTGACGTTATCCTTCAGTTGAGTGCCGTCACACAGACCATCAGGCGCCCTGAGAAATTATAAAAATAGGGCTCTGTCCGTTTATTAACAAGCGCTAGCAGCTATTCAAGGTGCAGCAAAATGACCATCAAAGAGGACTATTCATTGACCTTGCCAGCGGTTTGCCAACAGCGCATTGAGCATCTGTTGGCCACCGATGGCCGAAAAATCCTGGGGCTGGTGGCCGCACCCGGCGCGGGCAAATCGACGCTGGCGCAGGCGATTGCCGCGCACTACGGTCACGCCGTGCAGGTGGTTCCGATGGACGGCTTTCATCTGGCCAACCGCGAACTTGACCGGCTGGGCCGACGCAGCCGCAAAGGCGCGCCAGATACCTTTGACGCAGCGGGCTATGTCAACCTGCTGCAACGCATCCAGGCCCAGCGGCTGGGTCATGAGGTGATTTACGCGCCGCAGTTTTGCCGTGAAATGGAAGAAGCCCTGGCCGCTGCGATTGCGGTGACGCCTGACACGCGGCTGATCGTGACCGAGGGCAATTACCTGCTGCTGCCCGAAGCCCCCTGGTGTAATTTACGCGCCGTGCTCGATGACATCTGGTACCTCGACCTGCCCGATGCCCTGCGCCAGCAGCGCCTGCTGGCGCGCCATAGGCAGTTTGGCCGCACGCGCGAACAGGCGCTGGCCTGGATGGCCAGCACCGACGAGCCCAACGCCCAGCGCATTGCGCAGTGCCGCGCGTGCGCCGACTGGCAGGTCACGCTGGGCTGAACGGCACGGCCTACACCGACCGGCTGCGCGCCAACGGCGGGTTTTTGGCGAAATAACCTTCCATGCCGCGCATCAGCGCGTCGGCCAACTGGTCTTGATAAGCGTCGCTGTTGAGCTTGGCCTCTTCGTCCGGGTTGCTGATGAAGGCCGCCTCGACCAGCACGCTGGGGATGTCGGGCGCCTTGAGCACGGCAAACCCGGCTTGCTCGACGCGTGGCTTGTGCAGCTTGCCGACCTGTTTGATGGCGCCCAGCATGGCGCTACCCAGTTGCAGGCTGTCCCTGATCTGGGCGCTGGTGCTCATGTCCAGCAGGGCACGCTTGACCTGCACATCTTTGGCATGGACGTTCAGGCCGCCAACCAGGTCGGCCTTGTTTTCCTTGGCTGCCATCCAGCGCGCCGCCGCGCTCGAGGCCCCCCCCTGGCTTAGCGCAAAAACGCTGGCACCTTGCGGGTTGGGGGTGAAAAAAGCGTCGGCGTGCAGACTGATGAGCAGGTCGGCCTGGACCCGGCGCGCCTTGTCCACGCGCACGTGCAGCGGTACAAAGAAGTCAGAGTCGCGCGTCAGAAACGCCCGCATCGTGTTGCCATTGACCTGGGTCCTGTTGATGCGTTCGCGCAGCCGGTGCGCCAGCTTGAGCACCACGTCTTTTTCGCGCGTCCCGCCCGGTCCGATGGCACCCGGGTCTTCGCCGCCGTGACCGGGGTCGAGCGCAATGATGATCAGACGGTCGGTCGCCTGACCGTTCGCGCGGCCGACCGGCAGGGTATTTTGATTGTTTGGAATTTGTGTGCTATTTTGACCGCTAGCCCTTGTGGATGAAACGCTGGCTGCGATAGAACTAGAGGTGACCGATGATCCTTTTGGCGTCTTCGTCGTTTTTTGCGCGATCAGGTCGGCCAGTGGGTCTGGGCGGTCGAGCAGCGCGTTGACGGTCTGCTCATTCAGGCGTTCGGCAATCAGGTCAGCCAGCGGGTCAGGGGCTTGCGTCGGGTACAAGTCCAGCACCAGCCGGTGCCGGTAGGCGGCTACCGGCGCCAGCGTGAACACCTGCGGCGCCACCGGCTGTTTCAGGTCGAACACCATGCGCACCACGTCTGCACTGAACTGCCCGACGCGCACGCCGCGAATGGTCGGGTCACCCGGCACTACCTTGGCTACCAGTTCTTTCAGCGCAGGGTTCAGTTGGATGCCTTGCACGTCCAGCGCCAGCCGTGGCGGGTCGGCGACAAAACGCTGGGTAAAACTCAGCAGCGTGTCGGATTCGATCGTGACGCGTGAATAGTCGGCCGCCGGCCAGACCCGCACCGCCACAATGCTGGCGCCGCGCGCCAGTTGCCCGGCACCCAGCAGCAGCACCAGCGCACCGCCCTGAACCAGCTCGCGGCGATTCATGGCTGGGCCTCATTTGCTTGGGGTAAAAATACTCCCTTGCCCTTTTCTATAGCGCCTGACGTGCTATCGAAATCATGAATAAAACTTTGGCTAAGTGCCAACCCAGCGGCGCTTTGGGCGCGCAGCGTGACCCGCCGCGCACCGTCGTCCAGCAGCTCAAGGGTCAATACCAGGTCGGCCAGCGGCAAACAGCCAGCAGTCTGCTGGGGCCATTCGGCCAGTTTTAGCCCGGGGCTGGCAAAGATGTCACGAAAACCGGCGTCAACCCATTCGCGCGGGTCGCTGAAACGGTAAAAATCAAAGTGCCAGATCGCCAGGCCGGGCAACTCGTACGGCTCCACCACCGCGTAGGTTGGGCTTTTGACGCGGCCAGTGACGCCCAAGGCGCGTAACAGGTGGCGTACCAGCGTGGTCTTGCCGGCACCCAGGTCGCCGCGCAGCTCAATGAAAGCGTTGCGCAGCGCGGCGCTGCCCGCCAGTGCGCGGGCAAAGGCTTGCGTGTCAGACTCGGTGCGCCAGAGCACGGTTTTTACAATCGGCGGATGAACAGTAGCAGAGCACATCGCAACGGCAGTGACTGGGTTGGCAGAATTCAGGATTGGGGGCGCTCACTTGGATTTTCGCAAATTGGCGTGGCCGGGGTCGATCTGGCATCGGCAGAGCCCGGATTATCCGCGTGGTTGGAGGCTGGGTTTCAGGGCGACATGAGCTACCTGGCCGCGCACGGCAAGAAGCGCGCGCGACCGGCCGAGCTGGTGCCGGGCACGGTTAGCGTGATTACCGCGCGTATCGACTATTTACCCGCGAGCAGCTCGGCCGATTGGCAAAGCCGCGAGTTGCAGCGCCTGCAGCGCCCAGGCGAGGCGGTGCTGTCGGTCTATGCACGGGGGCGGGATTACCACAAGGTGCTGCGCGCACGGTTGCAAAAACTTTGCGACCAAATGGCAGCCGAAATGGGTCCGCTGGGCTGTCGCGTGTTTACCGATTCGGCCCCGGTGCTGGAGGTCGAG
This sequence comes from Rhodoferax sp., assembly GCA_028711355.1. Classification (GTDB taxonomy): domain Bacteria; phylum Pseudomonadota; class Gammaproteobacteria; order Burkholderiales; family Burkholderiaceae_C; genus Rhodoferax. The sequence continues at coordinate 9,836 of JAQTSL010000052.1, read as the reverse complement.
CTGGCCAGCCGCAGCGGCCTGGGCTGGCGCGGCAAGCACACCTTGCTGCTCAACCGCGACGCCGGCTCGATGTTTTTTTTGGGCGAAATTTTTGTTGATGTGGCGCTGCCGGCCAGCCCGCCGGTAACCGCACACTGCGGCCGTTGCAGCGCCTGCATCGACGTCTGCCCGACGCAGGCCATCGTTAGCCCGCAGCGGCTGGACGCGCGCCGCTGCATCTCGTACCTGACGATTGAGCACGCCGGGCCGATCGCGCTGGAACTGCGCCCCTTGCTGGGCAACCGCATCTACGGTTGCGACGACTGCCAACTGGTTTGCCCCTGGAACAAGTTTGCCCAGCGCAGCGCGTTGCCGGACTTTGACGCGCGCGCGCAATTGACAGGGCGCCAGCTCAGCGACCTGTTTGACTGGACCGAGGACGAGTTTTTGCGCCGCCTGCAGGGCAGCCCGATCCGGCGTATCGGGCACCAACGCTGGCTGCGTAACATTGCCGTGGCGCTAGGCAACGCGCTGCGCGTGGCCGACGCGCCCGCTGCGGCGCAACTGCGCGCCGTGCTGGCCACCCGCAGCCAGCACCCGAGCGCGTTGCTGCGCGAGCACGTGGCCTGGGCTATTGGCCAACAACCCTGACAAACTCGCGCAGCACCGTCAGCGCCAGCGGCAGGCTGGCCATGCCCAGCACGGTCGAAACTGTTACCAGTGCCGCTACATACGGGCCGTCGTAGCCCATGCGCGCGGCCAGCACATAGCAGCTTGACGCGGTCGGTAGCGCTGAGAACATCAGCAAAATGGTGGCCTGTAGCGTGTTCAGCCGGAACACGGCGCACAACCCCAGCGCCAGCAGCGGCATCAGCAGGTGGCGAATCAGCATCAGTGCCACCGCCAGCAGCTTGGCGTGGTTAAGCGCACCCAGTTGCATACCGGCACCCGCGGCCATCAGCCCCAGCGCCAGCGACGCACTGCCGATGCGGTTCAGCGTGGGGTCCAGCCAGAGCGGAATCTGCACACCGGCCAGATTGGCGATCAGCCCGCTGGCGGTGCCAATGATCAGCGGGTTGCGCACCAGCTCGGCCAAAAAACCGCGCTGGCCGTGGCGCGCCATCGGCCACACCGCACCCATGTTCATCAGTGGCACGCTCACGCCAATCAACAGCGCCAGCACCGCCAACCCGGGCGCGCCGGCCAGCTTGTCGGCCAGCGCCAGCCCGATGAATGAGTTAAACCGAAACGCCACTTGCGCGCTGGCCGCGTGCTGGCGCAGGGCAATGTGGTCCTTGAGCCCGGGCCAATACGGCACTGAATACGCCAAGGCAATGCCGCCCAGCCCGAGTGCCCAGCCAGCTCCCACCAGGTTGCTGGCTGCGCCGACGTCCAGCGGGCTTTTGATGATTGACTGAAACAGCAGCACCGGAAAAAACAAAAAATAGACCAGTTGCTCGACCTGCGACCAGACGCTGCGGTTCAGCGGCGTGAAGCGACAGATCAGGTAGCCGATCAGGATCAGCGAAAAGTCCGGAAAGAGCAGTTGGGCAAAGTTCACCGCGCGAGAATAGCAGGGTATGCAGCAACCAGAACCGCCAATGCCAGCACCCGCACCAGTGTCAGTGACAACAACCGCTGCCGTTGCCGCGTCTGACGCACTGATCGACAGCTTTGCCGATGCCCTGTGGCTGCAAGACGGTTTGTCAAACAACACACTGGCGGCCTACCGGCGCGACCTGCGGCTGCTGGCGGCCTGGCTGGCCCCGCAAGACAAACAATTGGTGGAGGTCACGCAAGACCTGCTCAACGCTTATTTTGCGCAGCGCCACCACCAGACCAAAGCCACCTCGGCGAATCGCCGCTTGACGGTGTTCAAGCGCTTTTATCGCTGGGCACTGCGCGAGCGGCTGGTGACCATCGATCCGACGCTGAAAATACTCACAGCCAAACAGGCGTTGCGCTTGCCGGGCAGCCTGACCGAGGCGCAGGTTGAGGCGCTGTTGGCCGCACCCGACGTCAGCAGCGCTCAGGGCGTGCGCGACCGCACCATGCTGGAACTGATGTACGCCAGCGGTCTGCGCGTGAGCGAACTGGTGACCTTGAAAGTGTTCAACATCAGCCAGGCCGACAACGTGCTGCGTGTATTTGGCAAGGGCAACAAGGAGCGGCTGGTGCCGTTTGGTGAAATCGCCAGCTTGTGGCTGACGCGCTACCTGGCGCAGCCACGCGCCGAGCTGCTGGCCGGGCACCAGACCGAAGCGCTGTTTGTCACGCATAAAGGCCCGACGCCCGGCACCGCCATGAGCCGCGTCATGTTTTGGCTGCTGGTGCGCAAATACGCGCAGTTGGCGGGCATCATGCAGCACCTGTCGCCGCACACCTTGCGCCACGCCTTTGCCACCCATCTGCTCAACCACGGCGCCGACCTGCGCGCGGTGCAGATGTTGCTGGGCCATGCCGACATCTCCACCACCACCATTTACACCCATGTGGCGCGCGAACGGCTCAAAGTGCTGCACGCCAAGCACCACCCGCGTGGCTGAGCGCTAACCTGAAACAACAGGTTGTCATACCGGGCCACGACCCGGTATCCATGAATCTGGAGCCATGGATTGCGGATCGAGGTCCGCTTGTGACAGCCAACTTTCATGCTTCTGGGTGGCTTTGCGGCCATCGAGGCTCGATGTGCGTCGCGGATGCCTGCCGCCACACTTCTAATCGCACCCGTGCCCTACGGTCGGCTTCTACAATTCCCCTGATCTTGTTACTGCAAAGGAATGGTCATGGCAATTTACGAGGTGGACGGCATCAGCCCGACGCTGGCCGAGTCGGCCTGGGTGGCCGACAGCGCCGAGGTGATGGGCGACGTGGTGCTGGGAGAGGATGTGAGCGTCTGGTTTGGCGTGGTGATTCGGGGTGACACGTCGGCCATCCGGGTTGGCGCACGTACCAACGTGCAAGACCTGAGCGTGCTGCACTCCGACGTCGGCCTGCCGCTGACGATTGGCTCGGGCGTGACGGTTGGCCACAAAGCCATGCTGCACGGCTGCACGGTGGGTGACGACAGCCTGATTGGCATTGGCGCGGTGCTGCTCAACGGCGCAAAAATCGGCAAGGGTTGCCTGGTCGGCGCCGGTGCGCTGGTGACCGAGGGCAAAGAGTTCCCCGACGGCTCAATGATTCTGGGCAGCCCGGCACGGGTGGTGCGACCGTTGACGGCCGAACAACTGGCCGACCTGCGCGACAGCGCTGAGCATTACCGGGCCAACGCCCAACGCTTCAAAACCAGCTTGAACAAAATTGCCTGAACGCTTTGCGCGTCCAACCAAGGAATCCAGGTTCAACCGGGGAATCAGCTTGTCAGAAATCCATAAATTTTTATTCGACGGGCTGCCGGTGCGCGGCGTGCTGGTGCGCCTGACCGATGCCTGGCGCGAGGTTCTGCGCCGGCGCGCCGCCAACACCCGCCACGGCGCCTACCCGCTGCCGCTGCAAAACCTGCTGGGCGAGATGACCGCCGCCGCCGTGCTGATGCAATCCAACATCAAGTTTGACGGTTCGCTGGTGCTGCAGGTGTTTGGCGATGGCCCGGTCAAGCTGGCGGTGGTTGAGGTGCAGTCAGACTTTGGCCTGCGCGCTACTGCCACCGTCAACGGCGCGCTGCCCGACACGGCAACGCTGAGCCAGATGGTCAATGTCGGTAACGGTGGCCGCTGCGCCATCACGCTGGACCCGGCAACCCGTCAACCCGGCCAGCAACCCTACCAGGGCGTGGTGCCGCTGTTTGGCGACCCGCATGAAAAGCTGGAAAAGTTCAGCGACCTGCTGCAACACTATATGTTGCAAAGCGAGCAACTCGACACCACGCTGGTGCTGGCGGCAGACGACCAACTGGCCGCTGGCCTGCTGATTCAGCGCCTGCCGCTGCAAGGCATCGACAACCTGGCGGGCCGGTCAACCCGCGCCAACGAAGACGAGATTGGCAACAATGAGGACTACCGGCGCATTGCGCTGCTGGCGGCCAGCCTGAAGCGCGAGGAATTGCTGACGCTGGACGCCGACGCCGTGCTGCGCCGCTTGTTCTGGCAAGAAAAATTGTTGCGCTTTGAACCGCTGCAAGGTGCTGGCGGGCCACACTTTTCATGCACCTGTAGCCGCCAACGGGTGGCCAAAATGATTCTGGGCCTGGGCGCTGAAGAAGCTGCCAGCGTGCTGCAAGAGCGCCCCGACGTGGAAGTGGGCTGCGATTTTTGCGGCGCGCAATACCGCTTTGACGCGGTCGATGTGGCGCAGTTGTTCAAGCAAAACACGCCGCAACCGCCTGGGGACACCACGCTGCACTAGTTGTCATGCCGGGCTACGACCCGGCATCCATGACCCCAAACACCTGGATGGCGGATCAAATCCGCCATGACATATCGTCTTTCATGCGTCGAGGTGGCCTGGCGGCCATGACGCTCAGAGCAACTGGTCGTCGTTTGTTAGCGCGTCATCCAGCCGCGCCAGCAGCGCAGCGAGCTTGTCGCCAGTGGCGGCGTCTGGCGTTTGTCCGCTGGACGGCGTTGCGCCAGGCCGTGGTTGATCGGTCAGGTCAAACGCCAGGTTCAATGCCGCCAGTACCGCAATGCGGTCGCGTGCACGCACCTTGCCGGCGTCGCGAATCCGGCACATGGCAGTATCCACGCGTTCGACTGCGGCCAGCAGCTTGGCGTCGCCGCCTTCGGGGCAGCCCAGCACATAGCTTTGCCCCATGATCTGCACTTCGAGTTGCTTCATTTGGTGTCCTGCGGTGCGGCTGACTTGAGTGCCGGCGTGACGCTGGGTTGCCCCGGCTCGGTCGGCAGACGTTGCAGCAGCGCGTCAACCCGGGCGCGGGCGGCAGACAGGCGCGACTTGAGCGAATCACGTTCTTGTGTCAGCGTGTTAATTTGCTGGTTCAGCAACTCGTTGGTGCGCAGCAATTCCGCGTGGCGCAGCAGCAGGCGTTCCACCCGTTCGGTGATTTGGTCGATGGGTGACTGGTTCGACATAGGCGCGCATTGTAGGGTTTGGCGTGTCAGTTTTGGCAAGGCAGCGCGACTAGAATGCGTCCCGTTGGTGCTCGCGGTGTGGTTCACACGCCGCAGTTCAACGGGAAGCAGGAGGGTGATGCTGGGCAACAGCAAACCTAACCTGCGCTGCCCCCGCAACGGTAAGTGGACGAGCCGCAAGGCTCCGCTCTCATCCAGGCCACTGAGTGTTCGGTAGAACATTTGGGAAGGCGATGAAGGTTGACTCCACCAGCCCGGATACCGGCCAACACGGTGGCTGTGCGCTTTTTTACTGAAAGCGCACAACCGTGACGCTCAAGCACTGTCGGGGACGACGGTGAGGGCTTTTTGATGGTTCCTTTTTTTCATGAAAACTCCTGCATTTTTTCAGTGCTCAAAAGCACCGGTACGGCTTGCTGCGTCTGCGCTAGCCGCTCTTTCATTGGTAGCGTCTTGGGCGGCCATGGCGCAGTCTGCGGCAACGCTCAAGGAGGTGGTGGTGACAGCCAGCCGCGTTGCCCAGCCAGTCACTGATGTTGTTGCTGATGTCAGCATCATTGATCGGTCTGAGATTGAACGGCTTGGCGTCAGCACGGTTGGGCAACTGCTCGCAACTCTGCCCGGCGTGCAGAGCGTTGCATCGGGTGAATCGGTCAGCGTTTATCTGCGTGGTACCGAGGCCCGAATGACCGCGTTGTACGTGGATGGCGTTCGGGTGGATTCACAGGACGGCTTGCGCCTGGGCGGGGGTGTGCCCTGGGAGATGATTGCGCTCAATTTGATCGACCGTGTTGAAGTGTTGCGGGGTCCTGCCAGCGCCGTTTATGGTTCGGATGCGATGGGGGGGGTGATCCAGATTTTTACCCGCCGTGGTGAGGCTGGTTTTACACCCTATGTCAATCTGGGCATGGGTAGCCTCAATCAAAAGACCGTGGATGCCGGATTCAGCGCAGTACAGGGGGGCTTGGACTACGCACTGACTTTCGGACGCGAGCAGAGCGATGGTTTCGATACGCGGCCCGACCTGGTTCATACCCCTGACCATGAAGCCAGTGCACGTCAAAGCAGCAGCGTGCGGCTGGGCTACCGGTTATCACCGGCGCACCGGCTTGAGGTGACGGCTTTGAATAGTCAGTTGGATTCTCAATACGTGCCCTGGGGCGGCGGCGCCAACATCAAGGTCCAAAGTGACCTGACGACGGCGTCCCTTGGCTGGCAGGCCCAGTGGACCGATACCTACCGTACCCGTTTGAGCCTGTCACAAAGCCGCAGTGCCAAGCGCGACAGCGCACCCAATGACTTTCAGACCAACTTGAAAACGGCATTGTTTGAAAACAATCTGCGCCTGGGTGCCGGAACGGTGACGGCTGTGCTGGAACAGCGCCAGGATGACTTCAAGGCCGAGGCCAGCGCCTGGGACCCCGCTTTTAGCGGGGTGCGCACGCAACATGCAGTCGCTCTGGGTTACGGGGCCAATTACGGCAAGCACGCTGTACAAGTGAATGTGCGGCAAGACAATGACAGCCTGTTTACCTCCAAGCAAACCGGTGGATTGGCTTATGGCTACACCCTGGCCCCCAACTGGCGGGTCAATGTTTCTACCGGCACCGCTTTTCGGGTGCCTACGCTGGAGCAGGTGTACGGACCCTACGGCGACCCTCAATTGGCGCCGGAGTCCAACCAAAACCACGAACTGGGGTTGCGCTACAGCACGCCACTGCGTTCATTCAACGCAGTGCTGTACCGCAACGACATTTCAAACATGATCAGTTCCAGCCAGACACTGACGACCTGTTCGGCCGGCTTTTTTTGTTACTACAACGTTGGTCAGGCCAGCATTCAGGGGGTGACGCTCAGTGGCACCCAACGGATGGGCCCGTACCATATGCGTGCGGCCTTGGATCTTTTAGATCCGAGCAACGCTATCACCGGCAAGACCTTGAGCTTGCGCGCGCGTAAAACGCTGACCGTTGGCGTAGAGCGCCCGGTTGCAGGCTGGCACTTGGGCGCAGAGTTGCGGGCAGTGGGTGAACGCTTTGACAATGCAGCCAACACCATTGTGCTGCCCGGCTATGCGCTGCTGAGCTTGAGTGCGAGCACGCAACTGGCCAAGGATTGGCGTCTGGTGGTACGCCTTGACAACACGTCGGACACGCAATACCAGCCGGTCGGGCAGTTCGCAAATCCAGGGCGTCGCTTTTACACCGCACTACAGTGGCAACCACAGTGAGGATTCTGTGAATCGCTGCTTGCCCAGTCAGGTTGTCGGCCCGCAGCGCATCGTCTGCCTGACCGAGGAAACCACCGAGTGGTTGTACCTGCTGGGGCAGCAGTGGCGCATCGTGGGCATCTCGGGCTACACCGTGCGGCCGCGGCGCGCGCGCGCTGAAAAGCCACGCGTCAGCGCCTTTACCAGCGCCATCCGCTGGGCAAAAACCGCATCATCACGGACTGGAGCCAATCCAATGGCTGAATTCGGCAGACTGTGGCGGCACTGCACGCGCTGGTTTGGTTGGGTTTGGTTGTTGGCTGCACCGATGGCCTTGGCCTATCAAGTGACCGATGATCGGGGTGTAAGCGTGCAATTTGCCAACCCACCGCAGCGCATCATCAGCCTCTTGCCATCCCTCACTGAGACCGTGTGTGCGCTGGGCCAGTGCGAGCGGCTGGTCGGAGTGGACCGCTATTCCAATTTTCCCAACAACGTCAAAAAGTTGCCGCAGGTCGGTGGCGGCATGGACCCCAACATTGAGGCCATCGTCGCCCTCAAACCCGATCTGGTAATGCTGGCCACCTCGTCGCGCATCGACGCGCGCTTGCAGTCGCTGGGCATCCAGGTACTGGCTTTGGAGCCAAAAACTCACGCTGATGTGCAGCGGGTGCTGGGCACACTGGCGCAGGTGCTGGGCGCGGGCGACGCCGCGGCGGTGTGGCGCAGTATCGATGCGGCGCTAGTGGCCGCAGCGCAGTCGCTGCCCGCCAGCGTCAAGACCACGCGGGTTTATTTTGAGGTGAACCGCGCGCCCTACGCGGCGGGCGAGGCGTCATTTATTGGTGAAACGCTGCGTCGGCTCGGTGCCCAAAACATCGTCCCGGCCAAGCTGGGGCCGTTCCCGCTGCTCAACCCCGAATTTGTGGTGCGCGCCAACCCCGACGTGATCATGGTTGGCGACATGAATTACGCTGGCTTCGACGGCCGCCCCGGCTGGGCCAGTATCAGGGCGATTCAAACCCAGCGGGTCTGCGTTTTTTCGCCCGCGCAGGCCGATATGCTGGTGCGCCCGGGGCCGCGCATGGCTGAGGGCGCGCGCCTGATGGCCGAGTGCTTGTTGGGGCATTTCACAAAGGCACCACGGTGACTGACATCCATCGTCAACAACGTCACGCCTGGCTGCTGGTGCTGGGCTTGCTGGTCATGGGCGCGCTGCTGGTGCTGCTGGGCGCCAGTGTCGGCAGTACTGGTTTCGAGAGCGTTTTGAATGCCTGGCGTGACCCGGTGGCGCTGCAAATTGTGTGGGACATCCGGCTGCCGCGCACGCTGGGTGCCTGGGCCGCTGGTGCGCTACTGGGGCTGGCGGGTGCGGTGGCACAGGGGCTGTTTCGCAACCCGCTGGCCGACCCCTATTTGCTGGGCAGTGCGTCGGGTGCGTCGCTCGGGGTGGCGCTGGCGCTGGAGCTGTTTGGTGTGTCGCCGTTTGCCAGTGCGGCGATCGTGCGCTGGGGTTTGACCGGGGCCGCTTTTGTCGGCGCGGTGCTGGCGGTGTTGCTGACGCTGGCGTTGGCCAAAGGTGTGCAACACACGCTGCGCCTGCTGCTGGCGGGCGTGATTGTGGGCGTGGTGCTGGGCGCCATGACCTCGCTGGTGATGCTGATGGACCCCGTGGTGATGCAGTCCATGCAAGTATTTATGTTGGGTAGCACTGGCTTTGTTGGCTGGAACGGCTGGGGCGTGATGGTGGGCGTCTGGTGCGTTTGCATGGCGCTAGCTTGGCTGCTCGGGCAGTTGCTGGACGGCCTGAGTCTGGGTGAGGCCACCGCGGTCAGCCTGGGCTTGCCGCTGGTGCAGATGCGGCTGGCGCTGGTGGTGGTGCTGGCGCTGGCTACCGGCACTGCCGTGGCGCAGACCGGGCTGATTGCGTTTGTCGGCCTGGCCGCGCCGCATCTGGTCCGATCCGTCATCAAAACCACACACCGGCGGCTGATTTTGTTGTCCAGCCTGATGGGCGGCGTGCTGCTGATGGGCGCCGACGTGTTGGCGCGTGGCCTGCTGGCGCCGCAAGAGCTGCCGGTGGGCGTGCTGACTGCCGTGTTGGGTGGTGGCTATTTGCTGTGGCTGATGCACCGCGGCACGCGTGGCTCATTGGGCGCGGGGGGCGGTTGAAAACTATGAAATCAGTAGCTATTGACGCAAGCTGCATAAGTGCTAGCCTTGGAAATGTTGAAATACTGCAGGGGCTTTCGGTGACCTTGCCGCGGGCCCGCTGGAGCAGCATTGTGGGCCCCAACGGTGCCGGCAAATCGACGCTGCTCAAGGTGTTGGCCGGTTTGTTACCGCACACCGGCAGCGTCAGCTTGCTGGGGCAGCCGATGGCGCAGATGCCGGCGCGTCAACGCGCCCAAACACTGGCCTGGCTCGGGCAAAGCGAGGCCACCAGCGACGACCTGACGGTGTGGGACGTAGCCATGCTGGGGCGCTTGCCGCATCAAGCCTGGCTGGGTGCGCCCACGGCGGCGGACTGTGCTGCGGTAGAAAACGCTCTGAAAGCCACCCAGGCCTGGGACTGGCGCGCCCGCAGTTTGGGGCAGCTCTCCGGCAGCGCGCGC
>JAQTSL010000345.1 GCA_028711355.1 Rhodoferax sp. | reverse complement strand
CTTTGCTGGTGGCGCGCAGTTCAGTCTCTAGCGACACGTCGTTCACCGGCCGGGCAACCACGCCCGCCTGCACGGCGTTTGCAGCGGCCAGCGGTCCGGTGGTATTGGCCGGGCGACCCTCCCACTGCACGCGTACCTGACCACTGACCTGTGCCACCGGGTCTTGCGCCTGCGCCACGGCTACGGTGCAGCCGATCAACAGCAACATTCCTGCCAAATTGGCTTTCATGGCCTACTCCAACGGCGGATTACGCACCAGAAACATCGGATTCAACCACTCCGGTGGCACCTGGCGTGTCTTGCGGCTGAGGTAACGCACATGGGTGGTTTTGTGGTTGCCGACCTGGTCCGCCAACACCATCTCCAGCACCATGGTGGGCGCAGTGGGTTTGTCCATCACAAAAGTGGCCTGTTTAGCCAGTTTGTCTGACAGCACATACAAATCGGCCCGCACCGGCTCAAACCGCGTTTTGCCCACCCACAGTTCAATGCGCTGATAGGTCACGCCTTTGCGCGTGGCGCTCAGGCTCAGGTGCAGACAGGTCGTTTTGGCCGCTGGTTCGCAGGGTTCTTGGACCACCAGTTTGCCCGCGTAATCATCAGCCCAGCTCATGGTGGCCACGTCGCCGGTCGAGGCATCCCCCAGCAGCTTTTGCATCGGCGTGATGCGCAGCGGGCGCTGGCTATTGGGCATCAACAGCCAGAAGTCGTCGCCCAGCATCAGCACCTTTTGGCCTTTTTCGGCCGGGCTTTGCATCACCACCAAAGACTGACGACCGGCTTGGGCAAAGACGGTGTAGCGGCGTTCTTTGTCGGGCGTGCCGTCGGCGTTGAGCACGTTGATCTGGGTCTCCACCTGCAGGTTGTCGGCGCTCATGCGGAACTTGTCAGTGGCTTTGAGGATGCTGGCCACGTCTTGCGGTTGGGCCAGGGCCGCACCAGTGACCAGCGCCAGACCGAGTGTTACGAAAGGGAGGATTTTCATAGGCGTCTATCCAAGGGGGTCTTTAAAAATTGATATTTTTGACTTTTGACGAGAAAGAAGGTGCTGTCATACCGGGCCACGACCCGGTATCCAGCGCATCCGGACGGCATGGATTGCGGATCGGGGTCCGCAATGACAGCCATTTTTCATGCTTCGGGGCGACTTTATTGCCATGAGCCTCAGGTATGTGCCAGCGCATCCACCACCGGCATATTCACCGTCTTGCGCGCCACCCAGGCCGAGGCGGCCATGGTCAGCAACACCATGGCGGCGATCGTGGCCAGATACATCAAGGGGTCAACGGTGATATTGAGCGGGTAGCCTACCGAGCGACCCGGTGGCGGCGGCATATCGATGGGAACCAGCAGCAAAAAGACCGACACCGCCAGCGCGATGGCCGAGCCTGCCAGCGCCCCGACGCCCCCCAGCACCATGCCTTCCAGCGACAAGGTACGCAGCAGTTGACGTGGCAGTGTGCCCAAAGCGCGCAGGGTGCCGATCTCTCGGGTGCGCTCAATGATGGCCATCGACATGGCGTTGGTCACCACAAACACCACAATCACGCCAATGATCAGGCCCAGCGCCCCAAAGATGCGGTTGTACAGGTCACGCACCGACTGGTAAAAGAAGGCCTGGTCTTGCCAGGTTTGCACCGTCAAGGCTGGGTAAGCCTTGGCCAACTGCGCCTGCATCGGCTGGGTCTGGTCCATGCGGCTTAAAAACACGCCCAGGCTGCTGACTTTTTGGCTGCCAAGCAGGCGCTGGGCGGTGGCGATGTCGGCATACACCAGGCGCTTGTCAATCTCAGGCGTGCCAGTGGCAAAAATGCCTTTGACCCGCACGTCCATGGCGTTGAGCGCGCCATCAGAAGTGCTGGCCAGCAGGGTCAGGCTGCTGCCGGGCTGGGCTTTGAGGTTGCGCGCCAGGGCATCACCCAGCATCACTTCGGGGTCTTTGGAGCCACTGGCCAACACGGCGCCGGCCTTGACCGTCAAAAATGGCCCTTTCACGGCAAATTCGCTGTCAGGCTCCACCCCCAGGCCCATCATCACAATGGATTTGTCACCATTGCTGATGAGGCCGCTGAACTCGATCTTGGGCAGCACGTTGCGCACCGCCGGGTCAGCCAGCAATTGGCGGCGCAGCTCGGTGGCGTTGTCCAGGCCGTGCTGCAACGGGGTTTCTTCATCCCCGGTGAACTGCGCGGGCTGGCCCAACACCAGGTGGCCGCTATCGCGCGCAGCGGCTTCGGCCAGCGACTCGTAGGTGTACAAGGCAAAACCACCGGCCAGCAAAATGCCAGCGCTGCCCAAGGCCGCAATCGACACCGTGACGAGTGAACGGCGGCGGTTGCGCAAGGTGTTTTGCAGCGCAAATTTCAACCACATGAAGTTCATGACAGCTCCTTTAATCAGTTGGGGACAGAGCAAATTTGCTGCGCAAATCTTGGTCTGTCCCGCAAAGTTTTAATGCCACAACTTTTTGGCTTGTAACGCAGTAACAACGTGCCCAAAGCACTCTTGCCTTCATAGCAGTCTGCCATCCAGCAGCGCCAGCACACGGTCACAGCGGCTGGTTAGGCGGCTATCGTGCGTGGCAATCACAAAGGCAGCTCCTTCGGCGTGGCCGCGTTCGCGCATCAGCTCCAGCACCTGGTCGGCGGTGTGGGAATCCAGGCTGGCGGTAGGCTCGTCGGCAATCACCAGTTTGGGGCGTTTGACCAAGGCGCGGGCAATCGCCACGCGCTGGCGCTGGCCACCCGACAAGGCATCGGGCCGGTGCTGCGCATGATCTTGCAGGCCCACCGCCTTGAGTTGCGCTGCCACCCGCTCGCGCCGCTCTGGCGCAGGCACGCCGGCAATCAACAGCGGGTAATCGACGTTCTCCGCCACGGTCATCACCGGCACCAGGTTAAAGCTCTGAAACACAAAGCCCATGGCATCGCGCCTGAGCAGCGTGCGCTGCACTTCATCCAGGCCATTGACGCGCCGGCCACCCAGCACAATGTCGCCCGAATCCGGCGTGTCAATCAGGCCACACAGGTTCAGCAGAGTGCTTTTGCCACTGCCAGAGGGGCCGGTCAGCGCTAGCAGTTCACCGCGCTGTACTAACAGATCAACGCCTTGCAAAGCGGGAATGACGTGTTCGCCCAGACGGTAGGTTTTAAAGACGGTGTGCAGCGCCACCACCGGTGTCGTGGCTTGGTTCATGATGACAGCGCCTTGAGTTGAGCAAGGGCCGCTGCTGCCTGCGGGGCGCTGGCCTTGACCACCTCGCCCAAGTACTTGCGGGCGTCTTGTGGGCGCTTGTCTTTTTGCGCCAAATCGGCCGCCACCAGCCAAACAGCGCCCCTGAATTCAAGCGGCGCAGTGGCTAACAAGGGGCTGACCAAAATGTCGCTCAGCAGTTTGGCGCCGCGCGCACCCCGGTTCATAAAGCCAGGCACCGCCAAAAAGGTGTTGGCGGCCACCAAGCGCACCTCCAGCGCAGCGGGCACCTCGTGCTGTAGCGGTGCGTTGTGCTCAGCCGTCAGCATCGCCAGTGCCTTGTCCAGCAGCGCCATGCCGTCTTCGACATAGGCTATTTTTTTCCAGGGCATCCAGGTGGTGTTGGCGCGCATGGCGGTAGCCGCCCCGGCATAAGCCATCAGCACCGGGTTGATCGGCTCGGCTTTTTGCAGTGCTTCAAACGCTTTTGCCGA
>JAQTSL010000344.1 GCA_028711355.1 Rhodoferax sp. | reverse complement strand
GTGGGGCACGGTCGATGCCTTGCAGGTTGATCTGTACGACCATGAGGCCCCTGCACCGGTGCTAGATAGTCTGCCGTTTTACAGCCACTGCCGCCGCCTGCTGACACCCGAGGGCTGCATGACGGTCAATCTTTTTGGGCGTGCCTCCAGCTTTAACCGCAGCGTTGAGAAGATCGCCGCGGCTTTTGGCAAAGACGCGGTGTGGGCCTTTAGAGCCACGCGTGAGGGCAACACCGTGGTGTTGGCGCAGCACGCGGCCAGCCGTCCCAAACGTGATCTGCTGACGACACGTGCCGAGGTGATCGAAGCGCGCTGGGGCTTGCCCGCCAGCAAATGGGTGCGGGTGTTTCGACCCGCTCTGTCATGAACCCGATAGTAAAAACGTCGCCTGCCGCAGCACCCCAGGGCCCGCTGGACTGGCGCATGCTGGTGCGCTGGATGCAGGCCGACGGTCTGATCAACGCGGCCGAAGCGCAGCGCATCCATACCCGTTGTGATCAGGCCGAGAGCGCGCAGCATCCGCTGGTGCGCTTGGCCAGCGTCGGGGTGCACCGTGCCAGCGACCAGCGCTCGCTTGACCTGGAGCAGCTTAGCCAGTGGCTGGCTGGTCATGCCGGTCTGACCTATTTGCGCATCGACCCGCTCAAAGTCGATATTGGCAAGATGGTCGATGCCATGAGTCCGGCTTATGCTGAGAGCCACCGCATCTTACCGGTGCAGGTGAGCGCACATGAGGTCGTGGTAGCCACCGCCGAGCCGTATGTTGCGGGCTGGGTGGCGGAGGTGGAACGTCAAATGCGCCGCAGCGTGCGCCGAGTGCTGGCCAATCCGCAGGACATCACCCGCTACACGGCAGAGTTTTATGCGCTGGCCAAGTCGGTGCGTGCTGCCGCCCGGGCCGGCAACGGCGCCAGCAGCAGCTTTGAACAACTGGTCGAGCTGGGCAAAAGTACCAGACAGCTCGACGCCAATGACCAGAGCGTGGTGCAGGTGGTGGACTGGCTGTGGCAATACGCGTTTGACCAACGCGCCAGCGACATTCACCTGGAGCCGCGGCGTGACCAGGGCGTGATCCGCTTTCGCATCGACGGCGTGTTGCATTCGGTCTATCAGATGCCGATGGGTGTGCTGGGCGCGATGACCGCGCGCATCAAGCTGCTCGGGCGCATGGACGTGATCGAAAAGCGCCGTCCGCAGGATGGCCGCATCAAGACCCGCAACCCCGGCGGCGACGAGGTCGAGATGCGTATTTCCACCTTGCCGACGGCGTTTGGCGAAAAGATGGTGATGCGCATTTTTGACCCCGACACCACCGTCAAAGACCTCGATGCGCTGGGTTTTTCTGCGCATGACGCACAGCGCTGGGAGGCGTTGGTCAAGCGGCCGAACGGCATCATCCTGGTGACCGGCCCGACCGGATCGGGCAAAACCACCACGCTGTATTCAACCCTCAAGCGGATCGCCACCGACGAGGTCAATGTCAGCACGGTGGAAGACCCGATCGAGATGATCGAGCCGGCCTTCAACCAGACCCAGGTGCAGCCGCAGCTTGACTTTGGCTTTCCCGAGGGCTTGCGCGCACTGATGCGGCAAGACCCCGACATCATCATGGTCGGTGAAATCCGCGACCAGGCCACGGCCGATATGGCGGTGCAGGCGGCGCTCACCGGACACCTGGTGTTTAGCACCCTGCACACCAACGACGCGCCGTCTGCCGTGACACGCTTGCTGGAGCTGGGTGTACCCGCTTACCTGATCAACGCCACGCTGCTGGGCGTGCTGGCGCAGCGGCTGGTGCGCACGCTGTGCCCGCAGTGCAAGGTGCCCGACTCGCAGGCGTCGCAGGCGGCGCTGGCTGAGCTGGTCAAGCCATGGCAACTTAACGCTGCTTACCGGCCTTACAAAGCGGTGGGTTGCGTGGACTGTCGCATGACCGGGTTTAAGGGGCGCGCCGGTTTGTACGAGCTGTTAACCGTGTCTGAGGCGTTCAAGGGGCAGGTCACGCGCGAACCCAACAGCGACGCGCTGAAACGCCAGGCGCAGGCCGACGGCATGCGACCGTTGCGCCTGGCGGGTGCCCTGCGTGTGGCCGCGGGCGAAACCGTGCTGCAAGAGGTGTTGTCCAGTACCCCGGCTTTGAACTGCGATCCCTGTTAGCAGTATGTCGATCAGGAATCAAAAAGACTTTTTTGCCGGGCTGCTGTTTGCTGCGCTGGGCGTGGTTTTTGCATGGGGTGCGCAGGACTACCAGGTGGGCAGCAGCGCACGCATGGGGCCGGGCTACTTTCCGCTGCTGCTGGGCCTGATTCTGGCGGCGCTGGGGCTGGTGGTGATGGCGCGCAGCATACGCCGCGCCACTGCGTCAGAGCGTATCAACGCCTGGGCTTGGCGGCCGCTGGTGGCGATCATTTCGGCCAACTTGTTGTTTGGCGTGGCGCTGGGTGGGCTGCCAAACTGGGGGGTACCCGCGCTGGGACTGATGCTAGGGATTTACGGCTTGACCTTTGTGGCGAGCCTGGCGGGCCAGCGCTTCAACTTGCGTGAGGTTTCGTCACTGGCGTGCGCCTTGGCGCTGCTGAGCTATGTGGCGTTTGTGCTGCTGCTCAAACTACCGTTGGCGCTGTGGCCATGGAACTGATCAACCATTTGTCGCTGGGCCTGTCGGTAGCTTTCACGGCGGTGAACCTGATGTACGCTTTTGTCGGCTGCCTGCTGGGTACGCTGATTGGTGTGTTGCCCGGCATTGGGCCGCTGGCCACCATTGCCATGTTGCTGCCCGCCACCTACGCTTTGCCGCCCGAAGCCGCGCTGATCATGCTGGCGGGCATTTACTACGGCGCGCAGTATGGCGGCAGTACCACCGCCATTTTGGTCAATTTGCCGGGCGAGGCCAGTTCGGTGGTGACGGTGATCGACGGCTACCAGATGGCGCGCCAGGGCCGGGCCGGGCCGGCCCTGGCGGCGGCGGGCATTGGGTCTTTTTTTGCCGGTTGTGCCGGTACGCTGGTGCTGGCCGCGTTTGCGGTGCCGCTGACCGAGGTGGCGTTCATGTTTGGCCCAGCCGAATACTGCGCGCTGATGCTGCTGGGGCTGGTTGGCGCGGTGGTATTGGCGTCGGGTGACTTGCTTAAGGCGTTTGGCATGATCTTGCTCGGCCTGTTGCTGGGCTTGGTTGGCACCGACGTGAATTCTGGCATTGCACGCTATAGTTTCAACATCCCCGAGCTGACCGACGGCATTGGCTTCATCGTGATTGCAATGGGTCTATTTGGCTACGGCGAGATCATCAGCAACCTGAGTCACCCGGCCGGCCAGCGCCAGGTGTTTACCGCCAATGTGCAGGGCCTGTGGCCGAGCAAGCAGGATTTTCGGCAGATGTGGCCGGCCATTTTGCGTGGCACCGGACTGGGGGCGGTGCTGGGCATTTTGCCGGGCGGTGGCGCGGTGATGGGCGCGTTTGCCGCCTACGCGGTTGAGAAAAAGATCGCTTTAAAACCAGGCGAACAAGCTTTTGGCCACGGCAACATTCGCGGCGTGGCCGGGCCCGAGGCGGCCAACAATGCAGCGTCACAAACGTCGTTCATTCCGCTCCTGACACTGGGCATTCCGTCCAACGCGGTGATGGCGCTGATGGTGGGGGCCATGACCATTCACAACATCCAGCCGGGCCCGCAGGTGATGACCAGCAACCCGCAGCTG
>JAQTSL010000051.1 GCA_028711355.1 Rhodoferax sp. | reverse complement strand
AACGGCATGGCCACCAAAACCACCAAAGAAGCCGCCGACGGCGGCAGCGCCGTGAGTCAGACTGTGACTGCCATGAAGCAGATCGCCGACAAGATTAGCATCGTCGATGACATTGCCTACCAGACCAACCTGTTGGCGCTGAACGCCGCCATTGAAGCGGCACGCGCCGGTGAGCATGGCAAAGGCTTTGCCGTGGTGGCGGCAGAAGTGCGCAAACTGGCCGAGCGCAGCCAGGAGGCGGCGAAAGAAATTGGCGAGCTGGCCGGCAGCAGCGTCACTACGGCAGAGCGCGCCGGCAAGCTGCTCGACGAAATTGTCCCCAGCATTC
Source organism: Rhodoferax sp. (assembly GCA_028711355.1). GTDB lineage: Bacteria > Pseudomonadota > Gammaproteobacteria > Burkholderiales > Burkholderiaceae_C > Rhodoferax. The sequence goes on along the minus strand of JAQTSL010000051.1, from coordinate 15,097 downwards.
AAAAGACCAGCGAGCTGGTGCAGGAAATTGCTGCCGCCAGCAACGAACAAAGTGAGTCGGTGACGCAAATTGGTGGCGCCATGGGACAGCTCAGCAAGGCCACGCAGCAAAACGCCAGCGCCAGTGAAGAGCTGGCCGCCACCAGCGAAGAGCTCAGCGGCCAGGCCGAACAGTTGCAGCAAAGCATTGCCTTCTTTGACACCGGCGCAGGCCAGCAGCCGGCCTCTGACCGCCACGCCTTGCCCGCACCCGAGCGCAGAGCCGGTGCTGGCGCTGCCAGCGCGCGCGCCCATGCCCCGCTGATTGCCGCTCCGGTGCGCCAGCGAGCGTCGGGCAACTTCAAGCCGTATTGAGTTCGATTGTGAGAGAACTGCCATGTCACACCATCAAGCATTGATTGCTCCCGGGCAGACGCCAAACCCCGCTGGGGCCCAGATGGCCAAAGACGAGAGTCAACAGTACCTGAGCTTCAGCCTGGGTGACGAGATCTTCGCCATTGATATCCGCAATGTGCGTGAGATCATCCAGCACGGCGCGATGACGGTGGTGCCACTGATGCCTGAGTTTGTGCGCGGCATCATCAACCTGCGTGGTGCCGTGGTGCCGGTGATCGACCTGCAGTCGCGCTTTGGTCGCGTCAAAACCGAATTTGGCAAAAAAACCTGCGTCATCATCTTTGACGTAGGCCCGGACGGCGACAAAGTCGAACTTGGCCTGCTGGTGGATGCGGTCAGCGAGGTGATTGACATCGCCGCCAGTGCGATTGAGCCGCCGCCCCAATTTGGCACCACGGTGCAGCGCGACTTTATCCGCGGACTGGGCAAGGTAGGGTCTGAATTCATCGTGATTCTTGAGCCCGAGCGTGCCCTGAATATTGATGACATGGTAGCGTTGGCTGAACAGCACCAGGGCGTTTGATGACGCATTGAAAAACTTCAGACCACTCTGACCAGCCCTTTAAAAAAGGAGAATTGTGCTATGAACTATAAGGTTGAACCGACCCAGCATGAGCGCCTGATGCGCGACGACGATTTCATCGTCAGCAAAACCGACCTGAAAGGCCGCATCACCTATTGCAACCGCATCTTTGTCGAGTTTTCTGGTTATGCAGAAAACGAGCTGCTGGGCGCGCAGCACAACATCGTGCGCCACCCCGACATGCCGCGTGGCGTGTTCAAGTTTTTGTGGGACACCCTGGAGGCCAAAAAAGAGTGTTTTGCGTACGTGAAGAACATGAGCAAAAACGGTGATTTTTATTGGGTGTTTGCCAATGTCACGCCCGACCTGGATGCGCAGGGCAACGTGCTGGGTTACTTCAGCGTACGGCGCAAGGCGCAACCCAAAGCGATTGCGGTCGTGACCGATGTGTACAAAGCCATGCTGGTCGAAGAGCAACGCGCCGGCCCCAAAGACGCGTGCGAGGCCTCGCTGGCGCTGCTGGGTTCGGTTCTGAATCAAAAAGGAGTCAGCTATGAACAGCTCATCCTCTCGCTCTGAAGGTGTCGGCATGGCCTGGCTGCTGGGTGGCATTTTGGTCGCCGGTGCACTGCTGCAAAGCTGGCACGAGGGCTGGAACGCGTTCGCCCTGGTGTGGCTGCTGCCTGCATTGGTGTGCCTGATGGTCTGGCAGGCACGTCTGCAAAGTCAGCAGCGTTATGTGCTCGAAATTCAGGCCATCGCGCGCGACATTGCGCACGGCAAGTTTGAGCGCCGCCTGCACCAGTTGCCCACCCACGGCTTGTTTCATGATTTGTGCTGGGACTTCAACGACATGCTGGACCAGTTAGAGGCGTGCTTCAGGGAGCAGGCCACGGTGCTGCATTACACCAGCCTGGGTCAGTATTTCAGGCGCGCCCAAAGCACGGGGTTGCGCGGCACGTTTGCCAATTCGCTGACGCAAACCAACCAGTCGTTGCAAACCCTGTCTGATAACGCCGAGCGTGAGGCGCAGGCCGCGGCGGACAAGCAGACCGCCCAAGAAAAAGAACAACGCGTGGCCAACGAGAACCTGCGCATTCGCAACGCACTGGACAAGTGCAGCACCAACGTGATGATCGCCAATGCACAGCACGACATCATCTACATGAATGAAACCTTGGCTACCATGATGCAGCGCAATCAGGCGGCGCTGCGCCAGGCGTTGCCAAACTTTGATGCCAGCGCCCTGCTGGGCCAAAGCATCGACCAGTTCCATAAAAATCCCACTCACCAGCGTGACCTGCTGGACCAGCTCACGGGCACTTACAGCACCCAAATTGAGATAGCTGGCCGGTCATTTGGCCTGAGCGCCAGCCCAGTGCTGGACACCCATGGCGAGCGCATGGGTACGGTGGTGGAGTGGGCTGACCGCACCCAGGAACTGGCCACAGAAAAGGAATTGGCGCGGGTGGTGTCGGCGGCGGTGCAGGGTGACCTGGATCAGCGGTTGACGTTGACTGACAAAGTGGGATTTTTTGCCACCTTGAGTGAAGCCATGAACCAGCTCATTGCCACCACCCAATTGACCATGAATGATGTGGCGCAGGTGCTGGTTGGTGTCGCCGAGGGTGACTTGACGCAGCGCATCCAGCGCGATTGCCAGGGCGTGTTTGGTCAAGTCAAGGACAGCGTCAACGCGTCCACAGACAAGTTGACGCAGGTCATTGGCGAAGTGCGCGCTGCCGCCGATGCCCTCACCGGTGCGGCCAACCAGGTCAGCAGCACCGCGCAGTCGCTGAGCCAGGCCGCCAGCGAACAAGCCGCCAGCGTGGAAGAAACCACCTCGCAAGTGGAGGTGATGAGTGGGTCCATCAACCAAAACAGCGACAACGCCAAGGTGACGGATGGCATGGCCACCAAAACCACCAAAGAGGCAGTCGATGGAGGCAGCGCGGTAAGCCAAACGGTGACCGCCATGAAGCAGATCGCCGCCAAGATCGGTATTGTGGATGACATTGCTTACCAAACCAATTTGCTGGCGCTGAACGCCGCCATTGAAGCGGCACGCGCCGGCGAACACGGCAAAGGATTTGCCGTGGTGGCCGCTGAGGTACGCAAACTGGCCGAACGCAGCCAGGAAGCCGCGAAAGAAATCAGCGAACTGGCGGGCAACAGCGTGACCACCGCCGAGCGGGCCGGCAAGTTGTTGGACGAGATCGTGCCCAGCATTCAAAAGACCAGCGAACTGGTGCAGGAAATTGCCGCTGCCAGCAGCGAACAAAGCGAAGCGGTGACGCAAATTGGCGGTGCCATGGGGCAACTGAGCAAGGCCACGCAGCAAAACGCCAGCGCGTCCGAAGAGTTGGCCGCCACCAGCGAAGAGCTATCGGGTCAGGCGGAACAATTGCAGCGAAGCATTGCCTTTTTCAACATCGGCGACGGCGCAGCCAGCGTGCCAGATCGGCGCGCGCAGCGCACGCAGCAGGCGCGTGCGTGGGGTACCAGCCCAAGCAGCGCAACGCCGCAAACGCTGGCGTTGCCTGCGGGTGCAGCGACGCGGCGAACGACTGCGTTGAATCTCGACTTTGACAAGGTGATCAACGCGCACGCCCAGTGGAAGACCAAGTTCAGGACCGCCATCACGCACCAGGAGCAACTCAAGGCCGAGACCATTGCGCGCGACGATGCGTGCGAGCTGGGCAAGTGGATTTACTCTGAGGGCAAGGCCGCGCTGGGGTCAAGCAGCGAGTTTGCCAAGCTGATCGGCGAGCACAAGCACTTTCACCGCAGCGCCGGCGACGTGGCGCACATCATCAACCAGCGCCGGTTTGACGACGCCACCAACATGATTGGTCCGCGTTCGGCGTTTACCCAGGCCTCCAACCAGGTGATTGCCACGCTGGGCCGGATCAAGCGTGGCTCGGTCTGAGTTCAGGCCAGCCAAAGCACGTCAACCCAAGATTGCCACAGACCATGAATCCACACGACCGGGACATCGGAGAACGCACCCGCCTGGCGGGTACCAACAAGTTTGAACTGTTGCTGTTTCGCCTGGGCGAATCGCCCGGCACCGGTGAACGCGAGCTATACGGCATCAACGTGTTCAAGGTGCGCGAGGTGCTGGTCATGCCCAAGATCACGGCGCTGGCCAATTCACACGAACACGTGCTGGGCGTGGCCAATATCCGCGGCCAGATCATCCCGGTGATTGACCTGTCCGCCGTGGTCGGCTGCAAGCCCCGTCTGGGCCATACCATTTTGATGGTGACTGAGTTTGCCCGCACGGTGCAGGCCTTTGCCGTGGAAGACGTGCGCGAAATCGTGCGGCTGGAATGGGACCAGGTGATTCCCGCTGAGGGCACGCACGCGGGTGCGCTGGTCACAGGCATTGCACGCCTGGATGCCGGCAACCCCGACACCCGGCTGGCGCAGGTGCTGGATGTGGAACAGGTGCTGCGCGACGTGACCCCCCAGGCCAAGGAAGAGCTTGACAAAGAAGTGGTGGGCGAGGCCTTGCAACTGCCACCGGGCTCCAGGATACTGGTGGCCGACGACTCGTTTGTGGCGCGATCGGTGATCGAGATCGGCCTGAAAGCCATGGGGGTTGACTTTGTCATGACCAAAACCGGCAAGGAAGCGTGGGACTATCTGCAAGCGCTGGCCGATCAGGTCAAAACCGATGGCGGGCACGTCAAAGACAAGATTGCCATTGTGCTGACGGATCTGGAAATGCCTGAAATGGATGGCTTTACGCTGACCAAACTGATCAAGCAGGATGCGCGCTTTGCCGGTGTGCCGGTGGTGATCCATTCATCACTGACCGGTACCACCAACGAGAACCACGTCAAAGGAGTCGGTGCCGACGGCTATGTCGGCAAATTTTCGCCGCGCGAGCTCGCCGCCACGCTGCGCCGGGTGCTGGGCTGATGCATCAAAAACACCTCAAGCCCTTGTGGAGCCCGCGATGAGTGCTAAAAAATTTACTTTGTTCGAGCGCCTGTTTGGGGGCGAGGCCATCAACCGCCACATTGCCGAGCTGACGCAAGAGCTTGCGGTGCGCAAGGCCATCATGGACGTCACCAGCATCGTGTCGGAGTCGGATAAAAAGGGCGACATTGTCAGCATCAACCAGAAGTTCATCGACGTCTCCAAGTACCCGCGTGACGAGCTCATTGGCCACCCGCACAGCACTACGCGCCACCCCGACATGCCCAAGGAAACCTTCAAGCAGCTCTGGGCCACGATCGGGCGTGGCGAGATGTTTCGCGGCATCATCAAGAACCGCACCAAGGACGGTGTGCCCTACTACGTGGATGCGGTCATTGCACCGTTTCTGGACGAGCGCGGCAAGCCCACCAAATACCTGGGCGTGCGCTACGACATCACCACCGCCGAGGCCGAGCGCCAAAACGCGCGCGGCATTCTGAATGCCATTGATGCCGTTTACGGCATGATCGAATTTGACCTGAGCGGCCAGGTGCTGCAAGTGAACGCCAACTTTGCCGACTTCATGGGCTATAGCGCCACCGAGCTGGTGGGGCAGCACCATCGGTTGCTGGTGGAACCCGGTTATGCCGCCAGCCCGGCCTACGCCCAGTTTTGGGCCGACCTGAAAGCCGGCAAGGCACAACAGCAAACCTTCCAGCGCGTTGGCAAAGGCGGGCACGAAGTCTGGCTGCAAGCGGTCTATACCCCGGTGGCGGACGAGATGGGTCGCGTGCTCAAGGTGATCAAGGTGGCGACCGACGTTACGGCAGAACATCAGGCCAATGTCATGCTGAAGGCGGCAGTGGAACGCGCACAAAATGTGACCCAGGCGGCGCGCCAGGGTGACTTGAGCCAGCGCATCGACGTGTCGACCATGACCGGCCAGGTGCGCGAGCTGTGCGAGGGTATCAACGCGGTGATGGACGTGACCGCCATGGCGTTTGATGATTTCGGGCGTATTTTTGACGCCCTGTCACAGGGTGACCTGAGCCAGCGCATCACCCACACGTATGCGGGTACATTTGACGACCTCAAGCGCGCCACCAACGTCACCATCGACCGGCTGGCCGGTGTCATTGATGACATGGCGCGGGTGTTTGAGGCGTTGGCGCGCGGCGACCTCACGCAACGCATTGACCGCGAAACCCAGGGCGCGTTTAATCGCGTGAAGCACGACGCCAACCACAGTTTTGAAACCTTGACCGGCATCGTGGAAGAAATTCGCGGTGCGGCAGATGCCCTCACCGGCGCGGCCAACCAGGTGTCCGCCACGGCGCAATCCCTGAGCCAGGCCGCCAGCGAGCAAGCCGCCAGCGTGGAAGAAACCACGAGCCAGATTGATGTGATGAGTGCCAGCATCAACCAGAACAGCGACAACGCCAAGGTCACGGACGGTATGGCCACCAAGGCCAACAGGGAAGCCACCGACGGCGGCAGTGCCGTGAACCAGACCGTGGCGGCCATGAAGCAGATCGCCGCCAAGATTGGCATCGTGGACGACATTGCCTACCAGACCAACCTGTTGGCCTTGAACGCCGCCATTGAAGCCGCACGCGCTGGTGAACACGGCAAGGGTTTTGCCGTGGTGGCCGCAGAGGTACGCAAGCTGGCCGAGCGCTGCCAGGAAGCGGCGAAAGAAATAGGTGAACTCGCAGGCTCCAGCGTCACTACGGCCGAGCGCGCCGGCAAACTGCTCGACGCGATCGTGCCCAGCATCCAGAAGACCAGCGAACTGGTGCAAGAAATTGTCGCCGCCAGCAGCGAACAAAACGAATCGGTGACGCAAATTGGCGGAGCCATGGGACAGCTTTCCAAAGCCACGCAGCAAAACGCCAGTGCGTCAGAAGAACTGGCTGCCACCAGCGAAGAGTTGTCGGGGCAGGCCGAGCAGTTGCAGCAAACCGTGGGTTTCTTCAACCTGGGCGGCGCGGCGCAAGTGCCCAGCCGCCATGCCGTGGTCGCGCCCGGGCGTCGCGCGGGCGGCCATTTCAAACCCTATTGAGTTTTTTGGAAAGCCTTTGTGCCGCACACCCGATTCAGTGACAACGAGTTCAAGCGCATCAGCAAGATCATGTACCAGGCCGCCGGGCTGTCGTTCAATGATTCCAAAAAATCGCTCATCCAGTCGCGCCTGTCGCAGCGCGTCCAGCGCCTGGGCTTGCGTGGCTTTGGCGAATACATCGCCCTGCTCGAAGACGAATCGCAGACGGCCGAGTTTCAGATGGCGGTGGACATGCTCACCACCAACGAAACCTATTTTTTTCGCGAGCCCAAGCACTACGAGGTGCTGGAACAAGAGCTGGCCAGCCGCAAAGTCAAGAACCCGATTGCCATCTGGAGTGCGGCGTCGAGCTTTGGCGACGAAGCCTACAGCACCGCGATGCTGCTGGCCGACATGCAGATGCAGGGGCGCATCGGGCCCGACTGGTCGATTCTGGGCACCGACATCAGCCACCGCGTGCTGCTAAGCGCCAAAGCCGCCATTTACCCGTCAGACCGGCTGCGCAACGTGAGCCCCGAGCGGCTCAAGCGCTACTGCCTGCGTGGCGAGAGTGAGTCGCAGGGCCAGGTGCTGATGCAGGACAAGATTCGCCAACGGGTGCAGTTTGGCCGCCTGAACCTGTGCCAGCCGTTCGACGGCATTGGCCCGTTTGACGTGATCTTTTTGCGCAACGTGCTGATCTACTTTGACGTCCCCACCAAGATCGAGGTGGTGGACCGCGTGCTCGCCACCTTGAAGCCGGGCGGCCTGTTCTTTTTGGGCACAGCGGAGGGCCGCGTAGCCTGCAAAACGCCGCTGCACACGGTGCAGCCGGGCGCGTTCCGCAAGGTGACCTGAGTGGCGGTGTACGAACTCTTGCCAGGCGACGTGGCGCTGGGCCACAGCGGCGACACGCTCAAAACCCTGCTGGGCTCGTGCGTGAGCGTGATTCTGACCGATCCACGCCGCACCGTGGGCGTGATGTGCCACATCGTGCACGTAGGTCACCCCAACGCGGCCAACCAGCACAACACCGCGTATGGTTCGGTGGCCATGGCCGAGATGGCGCGGCGTCTGTTTGCCATTGGCTTTGCGCCGCGCAGTTGCCTGGCTTATGTGGTGGGCGGCGGCAACATGTTCCCCGGTCTGGTCACGCACCACCATGTGGGGCTCAACAACATTGACTGGGTGATGGGCTACCTGGCGCATCACAAGATACCGGTGCTCCAGGAGAACCTGGGCGGCAATGGTTACCGTAAACTGAGCTGGACCGTCGGGCCCGACGGTCCGCTGGTTGAAACAATTTCGAATTAAGCAGGGGTAAGCATGGCAGTCAAAGTTTTTGTGGTGGACGACTCGGCGGTGGTGCGTCAGGCGCTGGCACACATGCTGTCGGGCGTGGCCGATATCGAGCTGATTGGCAGTGCACCCAACCCGTTGCTGGCGATAGAGATGATGCGCAAAAACCCGCCTGATGTGCTGTTGCTCGACATCGAAATGCCGGGCATGGACGGCCTGACGTTTTTGCGCCAGATCATGAGCAGCAACCCGATTCCCACCGTCATCTGCTCCACCTTGTCCACCGAAGGCAGCCGCGTGGCGCTGGACGCGCTCAGCGCCGGGGCGGTGGCGGTGCTGGCCAAACCCAAGCTGGGCCTGAAGCAGCATCTGGATGATTCGCGCCACGAGATGATCCAGACCCTGAAAACCGCCGCCCGGGCCCGACCACGCCCCAAGAGTGCTAGCTTTGGGATAGCTGCTCGTGCAGCGAATACGGGCGCTAAAGATCACAATGCTTCACAAAGCAGAACACCGGTATTGGGTGGGGTACACGCTTTTGCCATGAACAAGCCGGTGCTCATTGGCAGTTCCACCGGAGGTACGCAGGCGCTGGAATTGATACTCACCAGCCTGCCCGCGGATGCCCCGGGCATCGCCATCACGCAGCACATGCCAGAGAAATTTACCGCCATGTACGCGCAGCGCGTCGATGGCGTTTGTGCCATGAACGTGCGCGAGGCCAAAGACGGCGACCGGCTCGAGCGCGGCGTGGCGCTGATTGCCCCCGGCGGCCGGCACATGCAACTGACCAAATCCAACGGCCAGTATTACGTCAAGGTGGTCGATGGCCCGCCGGTGAACCGCCACAAACCGTCGGTTGACGTGTTGTTCAAGTCGGCCGCCGAATGCGCCGGGCGCGACGCGTTGGCCATGATCCTGACTGGCATGGGCGACGACGGCGCACGCGGCATGAAGCTGATGCACAACGTCGGCGCCCGCACGATTGCGCAAAACGAAGAAACCTGTGTGGTGTTTGGCATGCCCAAAGAAGCCATCAAGTTGCAGGCGGTCGATGACATCCTGCCGCTGGAGGGCATGGCACGCGCCATTTTGCAGTTTGATTCACGCGCCTGAGTTGCAGGTTGTTGCAGTCATGTAACTGGTTTCGTGGGAAAATTATGAAACTAAATTACATGGAGATGGATTCATGCCGCGTCGTGCCACCAAAATCGTAGCCACCCTTGGCCCCGTGTCGAGCAACCCGGAACTGCTGGAACAGATGATTCGCGCCGGGGTCAACGTCGTGCGGCTGAATTTCAGCCACGGCGCGGCGCAGGACCATATTGACCGGGCCCAGATGGTGCGCGAGGCGGCCCGGCGTGCCGGGCGCGAAGTTGGCATCATGGCCGACTTGCAGGGGCCAAAAATCCGTGTCGGCAAGTTTGCCGACGGTAAAGTCATGCTACAGCCTGGCCAGACTTTCATCATGGACGCGGCACGCACCGAGCTGGGTGATGCGCAGGCGGTCGGGCTCGATTACAAGGCGCTGCCCAATGAAGTCAAGGCCGGTGACGTGCTGTTGCTCAACGACGGTTTGATCGTCATCACCGTCGATGAGGTCAGGGGCAGCGCCATCCGCACCACCGTCAAGTTGGGCGGTGAGCTGTCCAACAACAAGGGCATCAACAAGCAGGGCGGGGGCTTAAGCGCCCCGGCGCTGACCGCCAAGGACATGGAAGACATCCGCACCGCCATGAGCTTCAAGGCCGACTACGTGGCGGTGAGTTTTGCCAAAAGCGCCACCGACATGGAGATGGCACGCCAGTTGTGCAACGTGGTGGCGCCGGACGGGCACCGTCCCGGGCTGATTGCCAAGATCGAGCGCGCTGAGGCGATCCCCCGGCTGGAAGAAATTTTGCTGGCCAGCGACGGCATCATGGTGGCGCGCGGCGATCTGGCGGTAGAAGTGGGCAACGCGGTGGTACCGGCCTTGCAAAAACGCATGATCAAGCTGGCACGTGAGAACGACCGGGTGGTGATTACCGCCACGCAGATGATGGAATCGATGATTACCAATCCGGTGCCCACCCGTGCCGAGGTATCAGACGTGGCCAACGCGGTGCTGGACGGCACCGACGCGGTGATGCTGTCAGCCGAGACCGCCACTGGCAAATACCCGCTGGAAACGGTGATGGAGATGGCCAAAATCTGTCACGCCGCAGAAAATGGCAACACGCTTAAATTAGAGGCCGACTTTACCGGCAAGACCTTTACCCGCATCGACCACGCGATTGCCATGGGCGCGCTGTTTACCGCCCACCACCTGGGGGCCAAGGCGATCGTGGCGCTAACCGACAGTGGCTCAACCGCGCTATGGATGAGCCGCCACCTGATCCAGATTCCAATCTACGCCATCACTTCCAAGCTGGCCACGCAGCGGCGCATGACGCTGTACCGCACCGTGCGCCCCCTGTTTAGCGATACCAGCAACGACCGCGACACCGCCTTGAAGCAAGCTGAGGCCGAACTCAAGTCGCGCGGTGTGGTGCATACCGGCGACGTCTATGCCATTACCTGCGGCGAACCGATGGGTTCGCCCGGTGGCACGAACTTGCTCAAGATTTGCCGGGTGGGGTAAGCGTTACCTGAAAACACGCCGCCGTGATCGGCTGATGTTTGCCTTTGGCCTGAACCAGGGTTTGCGCCACCCCAGGCGCGCCCAGACGATTCAGCGGACCAGCCAGCAGTTGCTCGCCCTGGGCATGGTCACACAGGCGTTTGGCGGTGTTCACGGTGTCGCCAATCACGTCGTGAATCTGGTTTGAGGGGGTGCCAAAAAAACCCTCCACCACCGGGCCAATCCACAGACCCGCCCCGACCGACAGCTGTAGTGGCGACACCGCCCGGACCGCCGCCTGCAAGGCATTTTGCAGCGTCAGTAGCGCTTTCGCCTCGGCTGGCAATACCAGCAGCACTTCGTCGCCACTCATTTTGGACTTGATCAACTCGGGCCCACAGGCGGCCAGTGTGGCAGCATAAAAATGGTTGAGCATATCGATCACTTGTTCCGGCGTGTGGTTCTCGCTCCAGGCGGTGAAACCGCGCACGTCAATGAACCCGATGGCACGGTCCACCCGGCTGGCCGCCTGGGTCTGGCTGTCGCGCAGTACTTTTTCCACCACGTTGGCACCAAAACCCCAGCGCGACAAGGTTTTGAATTGCTCCAGCAGGGCATCAATCAGACTGCGTTGGCGTCTTGCCACCAAAGTCAGCACAATCAGCGCACCGACTTGGGTGATCGACAACGCCAGCAAAAACGCGTGCGGTGCGTCATTGAAAAAATTAAAAAAGCCGGCCAGCCAATCCTGGTCCCGCAGGTCCAGCGCAATGTAAAAAAACAGCGGGCCCAGGCCTTGTGCGGTGCGCGACAGCACGGTGCCCAGCAGCGCCAGGCCGGGTCGGCCAGGGCGCATTTCAAGCGAACGCCCGACCACAAAACACAAGGTTAAAACAACAAAAGTGACGTGTCTGGGTTTGCCAAAAAACGCGGGGCCTTCGATCAGCATTTCGACCGCGGCGTAGCACACCAGTCCAACCAGACGGGTCCACCAGAAATTGTCCTGGCCGGTAAATTGTCGCTGCGCCAGCCAGGCGCTCTGCCCCATGGTCATGACAAACAGCACATAAACATCGGGCTTGGCAAACATCGCCACACCGTCCCAGATGGCTTCCAGCAACAACAATAAAAAGGCCAGTTGGCTGACCCCCTGAAACAGTTCAGTCAAAAACATACCTTGCCACGAGTCGCGCAACCTGGCGTTGACCTGTTGGTCGAGCGAATCAGTGGGTCTGGATGCTTGCACGGGCTTGCGTCATGGAGATTGAATCGAGGTTGGATTGCCAACCGGGGCTGGGGGTCGTTCAACTGGAATTGTCAACCAAAAGGCGAGCTGTGTTTTCGGACAGGTGAATTGCTTGTGCTGGAGCTGTCGCTAGAATTGGTTTGCGTTAATCCGAGATTGTCCATTAGGCGCACCTTCAGTGCTGCTTGGGCGTCAGCGGCGCATTTGCGGTCATTTTTGTCCCTCTTCGTTGCCTGTAGCTACGGCTACCGGCGCCTTAGTCGGGGCCTGACTTGGGGTTTTGCCAAAACTGCCTCGCAACTGCACTCGCTGCCGTCCCAAGCCCTAATGAACAATCTCGGTTAAATCCGTTACCAACCCTGAAGGACTTCATCATGGCACTTGTTTCAATGCGCGAACTGCTTGACCACGCGGCCGCCAACGGCTATGGCATTCCGGCGTTTAACGTCAATAACCTGGAGCAGGTGCAGGCCGTCATGTCGGCGGCGGACGAAGTCGGCGCGCCGGTGATCCTGCAAGCCAGCGCCGGTGCCCGCAAATACGCCGGTGAACCGTTCATCAAGCATTTGATTCTGGCCGCGGTTGAAGCCTATCCGCACATCCCGCTGGTGATGCACCAGGACCACGGCCAAAGCCCGGATGTGTGCCAGGGTGCTATCAACCTGGGCTTTAGCTCGGTCATGATGGACGGCTCGCTGATGAGCGACGGCAAATCGATCGCCAGTTTTGACTACAACGCCGACGTGACGCGCAAAGTGGTCGATATGGCGCACGCCGTCGGCGTCACGGTAGAGGGCGAACTGGGCTGCCTGGGTAGCCTGGAAACCGGCAAGGGCGACAAGGAAGACGGTCACGGCACCGACGCCCACATGACGCGCGAGCAAATGCTGACCGACCCCGAGCAAGCGGCCGACTTTGTCAAGCGCACCCAGCTCGACGCGCTGGCGATTGCCATTGGCACCAGCCACGGCGCCTACAAGTTCACGCGCAAGCCCACCGGCGACATCCTGGCGATTGACCGCGTCATGGCCATCAACAAACGCATTCCCAACACCCACCTGGTGATGCATGGTTCCAGCAGCGTGCCGCAAGAGTCGCTGGCGATCATCAACCAGTACGGCGGCAAGATGCGTGAAACCTACGGAGTGCCGGTCGAAGAAATCCAAAAAGCCATCAAATTTGGCGTGCGCAAGATCAACATCGACACCGACATCCGCCTGGCCATGACCGGCGCGGTGCGCAAGTACATGGCGGAAAACCCGGAAAAGTTTGACGCCCGTGACTGGCTCAAGCCGGCCCGCGAAGCCGCCAAAGCGCTGTGCAAACAGCGTTACCTGGAGTTTGGTTGCGAAGGCCAGGGCAGCAAGATCAAGGGTCTGAGCCTGACCGATGTAGCGGCACGCTACGCACGCGGCGAGCTGGCGCAGGTGGTGAACTGATCCGGTTGCGCGTTTTGGCGCCCACAAAAGCCACCTACGGGTGGTTTTTTGTTGGATAAAAATGACCTCTACCCCTTATTGGCATTGCGTCAGCAGCTATGCCTTTTGAACTTCTCCAGCAGCTTGACATTTTCAATGACAGCCGCGATGTGATGCTGCGCAATGACGCGCTTCAGGCCTTGCAAGCGCACGATGCGCTGCTGGCTGAGCTGGCCTGCGCCAAGCTGGGCCGCGAGTATCCGCAAGACCCAGTGTTGGCCGATACCCGGATTTTGCTGGCTGCTTTGCAGGCACCCGCTAGTCAGCCCGCAGCGGTTGCGGCTTTCACCCAGCACGCCGACTTGCGCGCCCAGCACTTGGCGTTGCTGGCAAACCTTGCTCCGGCTGCGCAGCGCTTGCTGGGTGAGCCAGCGGCGCAAGCCTGGCTGCGCCCCTTTTGGCAAGATCTGGTGGCGCGCTCAGTTGGGTTGACGTTTCGCGCCGAGGCCGAACAAGACCACGCCGCCTGGCTGCGGTTGCAATTGCAAGACTGGCAGGCTTGCGTTGACGCGGTTGCAACGTCGGTCACGATGCCGCCACGCTTGGGCAGTGGATGAATGCCGTAAACGGCCAAGCGTTCAGACACTTGCAGCGCTGGTGCTTGGCTGTTGGCAGGGTCGCCAGCAGCCGGCATGGCAAAAGCCCGCCGTGCCAGCGTGCTGATGACTTGGCCCAGCGACTTCTTCTCACGTCGCGCCAGTTCTTTGGCAGCAAACAAAATGTCGTCGGAAATGTCAAGGCTGGTTCGCATGGGTAATCCTGCGTGATGCGTGATGCTGACGCAGCATACCCAGAAGTAATGATCTTAATTTCCGACAACCCGAAATGGGCGGCGAGCCCTCCAGGTGGCTGCCAGACCGCGGCAGGTCACGGTCATCTCAGGCTGTTACCTGGTGCGATACTTGGCTTCATTTGGTTTTGTGGTCTCCCGATCGTCCTCAAATACGATGCAGTCCATCACTGATTTCACCACCGCAACGGCGCTGCCACCGGCGCCCGACAGCCTGTGTAGCCTGTACTTGCGGGGTCAAAAACTCGGCATCTCCCTGCCTGGCACGGGTCTGGTTGCCCAATACCAGGCGGGTGACCAGTTTCTGCTGGTGTCAGATTACGACTACTTTGACGGGGTGACAAATTGGTTCACGCTGCTCGCCCCTGACGGGATCGTGCTGGATGTGGTTTCGCCGCCGGATGTTGCGGGTGGTATTGACAAGCTGGAACTTGTCGGCCACCGGCAACTGCACTTTGGTTTTTACCACAGCCCCGAGCGCTGGCAATTGACCCTGCTGCCAAAACCACTCTGGCGCTTTTCACAGCAGTATCTCTGGTGCAGAAGCAGCCCTTTTATGTTGAGCCGCCGCTGGCTGCACTTGAGCCAAATTTGAACAATTGCCGGACAGACCAAGCGTTACGCGCAGCGAACTTTGCTCTGTCCCCAACTGATTAAAAATTAACTGGCATGGCCGCGTTAGGGCTTGTCCACAAAAGAAAGCGATGACACCATGACTGCCCTGCTGCTTTTTATCCTGGCCGTGGCCATGGCCGTCCGCTCAGCGCGCCAATACCGCCGCACGCGCCAGCCCATGACG
>JAQTSL010000050.1:8147-15432 GCA_028711355.1 Rhodoferax sp. | reverse complement strand
GAAGTAACTAATATGGCTCGCCTAGTCGCGGTCAGCAGTGCCACACCTTCCATGCAGGCGACGCTGATGCGCTCACGCCTGGATCAAGCACGCCGCGAGGCAGACCAGGCCCAAGCCTACGCTGACGATTTGCGCCAGCAGCTTAGCGCGCAGGAACAGGTGGCACAGCAGGCGCAGGGGCGTGTACAAAACATGCAGCACAGCACCAGGGTCACACCCAGACCAGCGACGACCGACGCAAGACCTGACGAAAGCTCCGTCAGTCAGACGACTACCGAACCCAAAATAGTTGAGCCAACCTACCTGAACACCCTAGGCGCAGTCTTCAACGCAGCACAGCCCATTTTTGCAATGAACCTGTCTGGCCAACAAAAGAACGTCGTCAAGTCAGGCCTATTTGAAGCTGCCAACATCCACTGGTCAACCCAAGGGGCAAGCCCACCGGTAGCGCAACGCTACGCCTCGCAGATTGTCGTCACGTCACCCCCGACCACGGGACTCCTGCTCGACCAGTCCGTTTGACACAAACAAGTTACAGTCTGTCGCTCACCATCAAACCAGATGCCGCAATTGCCGTAACGCCACCGAAATTGGTGCCAGGTCGGCACTTTGGCCACCGATGGTTTGCAGCAGTTTGCACAGCCTGTCCACTTGGCTGACATTTTGCGTTGCCCAATCTGGCACATCACGATAACGCGTCAACACAGTCTGGGTGATTTGACTGGCAATGGCATAGACGTCATCCCTGGCGCTGCCGCGGGCCTGGGTTTGCCACAGGGTGTCGGTCGGCAAACGGTTGATCTGCACGCGCCAGGCCAGCAAGCCCAGGATGCCATCGACCTCAAAATAGGCGCGTGCGGCCTGCTCCAGCGTGGTCTGGACGTTTTCACTCAAGTCAACCAGGTCCAGTACCGGGAACAAAAATTCAAGTGCCGTCAATTGCCGCGCCAGGTTGGCATCGACGCCACCCTGTTCCAGTTGATACGCAGCGGCCTGCCAGTTATCCATGGCGTGCGCCGGCAGCCAGTCGGCCAGATGGGAGCGCAACTCGCGCGCGCCGGGTTGATAGCGCGCAATCAGGCTGGGCAGGTCGGAAGCCTTGCTGCGCCAACGCAACATCCAACGCGAGGCTCGCTGGGCAATGGCCATGAGTTTGATCAACAGATCCAACTGTAGTGCGCTGGAAACACTGTGGTCAAGCGCATCGATCTGATCCCACAAGGGCTCCAGCTCAAAAATTTCCCGCGCAAGCGTATAAGCACGCACCACGTCGGCAGTTTTGGCAACCGCCTCAGCCGCCAGAAAGTTGACAAAAGTCGAACCCATGCGGTTGACCAAGGTATTGGCAACGACCGTGGCCACGATCTCGCGTTTGAGCGGATGGTGTGCGATGGCGTCATCAAATCGCCCAGACAGGGCGCTGGGAAAGTAGGCCGTCAACGCCCGGTTGAAGTACGGGTCGTCGGGCAGGTCGCTGGCGACCAGATCATCAAAGACAGAAATCTTGGCATAGGCCAGCAATACCGCGTTTTCTGGCGCGGTCAGACCCCTTTTTTGACTACGCCGACGCGCAATTTCATCGTCCGAAGGCAAAAACTCAATTGCCCGATCAAGCCGTCCGGCGCCTTCAAGCCACTGCATCAGCCGCTGTTGACCGTCCAGGAAATACCAGGGACGATGACACGCAACATCAAGCGCCTGCGTCTGGTAGTAGTTGTCGGTCAGCACCAACTGGCCGACTTCATCGGTCATTGATGCCAGCAGGTCATTGCGCTGCTTGAGCGTCATGTCGCCCGTCTCGACCACGCGGTCGAGCAAAATCTTGATGTTGACCTCATGGTCTGAACAGTCCACCCCGGCGGAATTGTCGATGGCGTCGGTGTAAATCAGGCCACCCTGCTGGGCAAACTCGATGCGACCATTTTGGGTGCAGCCCAGATTACCACCTTCGACCAGCACTTTGCAGCGAAGCTGCTGACCATCGACCCTGAAGGCATCGCCGGCCTTGTCTCCAACTTGGGCGTGACTTTCGAACGTGGCCTTGACATAGGTGCCAATGCCACCGTTATAGATCAGGTCAACCGGCGCCTTGAGCAAGGCATTGAGCAATTCGTTGGGCGCCAGCTCAGCGACATCAATGCCCAACGCCTGCTGCGCCGATGCCGACAAGTGAATCGATTTGGCCGAACGCGGATAGACCCCACCACCGTCAGAAATCAGATGTATATCGTAATCATCCCAACTGGACCGTGGCAAATGGAACAAACGCTTGCGTTCGGCAAAACTGATCGCCACATCTGGATTTGGATCAATAAAAATATGCCGGTGATCAAACGCGGCCACCAAGGCAATATGCTCGGACAACAGCATCCCATTACCAAAGACGTCACCAGACATGTCGCCAATGCCCATCACGGTAAATCGCGTGCTCTGTGTAGTCAGGCCCAGAGCGCGAAAATGCCGCTTGCTCGATTCCCAGGCACCCCGCGCGGTGATGCCCATTTTCTTATGGTCATAACCGACCGAGCCGCCTGAAGCGAACGCGTCACCCAGCCAGTAACCGTACTCGGCCGATACCGCGTTGGCAATATCCGAAAAGCTGGCCGTCCCTTTGTCGGCCGCCACAACCAAGTAAGGATCGTCCAAGTCATGGCGTACCACGTCGACCGGCGGCGTCACCAGGCCATGTACCAGGTTATCGGTCAGATCGAGCAGGCCAGACAAAAACAGCCGGTAGCAAGCAATACCCTCAGCCATCCAGGCGTCCCGCTCGGCCGGGTTGGGGGCTCGCTTCAACACAAAACCGCCTTTCGAGCCGACCGGCACAATGACCGTGTTTTTAACATGCTGAGCTTTGACCAGCCCGAGAATTTCGGTGCGGAAGTCTTCGTGCCGGTCTGACCAGCGGATGCCACCACGCGCCACTTTGCCGTTGCGCAAATGAACCGCCTCAAAGCGTGGCGCATAAACCCAGATTTCGGCCATTGGTTTGGGTTCTGGCACACCCGGCATTTCGCGCGGATTGAATTTGAAACTCAGATACGGCTTGGCCAGACCCGACGCTGCCTTTTGCCAGACGTTGGTGCGCACGGTCGCCTGAATGCTGAGATAAAACTGACGTAGCACGCGGTCTTCTTCCAGGCTGGTTACTGCACTCAGTGCAGACTCTATTTGTGTTGCCAAGGTCTGCAACTGTGCTGCACGTTCACCCTGCAACACCGGGCCAAAGCGCAACTCGAAGAGCCGGTAGAGCAACTGCGTGATGGCCGCGTTCTTGCACAAGGTGGACTCGATGTAGGTCTGGCTGAAGGCAAAGCCCAGTTGCTTGAAGTACCGGGTATAGGCGCGCAGGACAGAAATGGCACGCGCATCCAGCTCGGTAGTCAGCAGCAGGCGGTTCAGGTCATCACTGTCCACCTGAGCACACCAGACTTGCAAAAACAGCGCTTCAAAGCGGTCCTTGATCGATGAAAAGACCACTTGCGCTGGCAACTGTAGCCCCAGGTCATGAATCCACAAGCTCTGGCCACTGTCCGGCGATATCTTGTACGGTTGTTCGTCCAGTACCCGCGCACCCATGCGCTCCAGCACCGGAAGCGAATCTGACAATGCCACCTTTGAGGTGTTATAAATCTTGAGCCGAACCGCCCCAGCCGACGCGTTCAGCGGTCGGTACAACCTGACCGCCATGCCATCCTGCGCAGAAAGCCTGGCCAGCGCCTGTGCATCTTCTGCCGCGACCAGCCCAGCGAAATCCTCGCGATAGGCTGCGGAAAAAGCATTGGCAAACCGGTTCGACAGTACCAGACCGGCCGACTCTCCCAGGCTATGCAGCAAGGCCTGCTTGCAGTCGTCTTCCCAGCGTCTGGCCAGACTGGCAATGCGTGCCTGCAGCGCGCCCGCGTCATAGTCTAGCGGCGCCTGTTGCCGCGAACGGATCAAGTAATGAATACGTGCCAATGGCTGGTCGGTGAGCATGGGTGTGTATTCCACCGACTGCCCGTCCAGCGCCCGCATCAATTCGTCACCGATCCTGCTGCGCAGTTCGGTGTTGTAGCGATCACGTGGCACAAATACCAGCGCCGAGGTGAAGCGTCCGAATGGATCACGGCGCAAGAAAACCCGCGTACGCTGGTGCTCCTGCAAGCGCAGGATGCCGATGGTGTGGTCAATCAGGGTGACCGTATCGGTTTGCATCAATTCGTCACGCGGATAGGCGGCCAGAATCGCCTGGAGCGACTTGGCAGCGTGGCTATCAGGCACGACAGCAGCGGCAGCCATGACCGCTTCAGCGTGGCGGCGAACTTGGGGAATTTCCATCACCGGTGCGGCGTAAGCCTTGGACGTGTAGAGTCCCAGAAAGCGGGTTTCACCAACCACCTTGCCAACGCCGTCAAAGCGCTTGACGGCCAGGTAGTCCAACCAGGCCGGGCGATGCACGGTCGAACGGGTCATCGCCTTAGTGACCAGCACCAATTGATCAGACTCCAAAAAGTCAAACGCATCTTGTGGCAACAGACTGGCTGGCGTTTGCGCCTGACCGCGCAAAAGGCCCAGACCGGAGCCTGCAACCGCCTCAAGTTCAACCGCGTCAGCCTGACGCCTGAGCGTGTAATCACGCGCCCCCAGAAAGGTGAAGTGCTGCTGCCTGAGCCAACGCAAAAAAGCCACACCCTCGATCTGTCCCGGTGAAGGCTGCGGCAGATGCTCACATTCTTCACACACCTCCTGCAAACGTGCCAACATGGTTGACCAGTCTGATACGGCCGCCCGAACATCCAGCAGCACCCGTGCCAGTTCATCAGCCAGCGCCTGTCGCTCTGACGCCAGCGCAATGCAGTCGCATTGCACCATGATGAAAGACTGCACGTGCGCACCGGCTGCGAGCTTCGCGCTCGCGGTAACAGCATTGCGCACTATGCCAGCGCTATCACGCCCGACCACCAGCAGTGGATGCACGATCCAGTGCGCGACCCGACCAGAACGATTGACCGCCATGGTGACGGAGTCAACCAGAAAGGGCATATCGTTGTGCACGATTTGAATGACAGTGTGTTCGCTGCTGAAACCGTCCTCTGCCACGCTCGGATTGAACACCCGAATCTGCGCTCCGCCAGCATCCGCTGGCAAATCAAGCAAGCGCAGATGGGCGCTTGCCATCGCTACCAGCACGTCAACACCGCGGGTCTCCAGTTCCTGCGGGTCGGCACCCTCAAAGTAACAGCAAATGAAGTCTGCCAACGGCGCCCCACCTTCAGCAGAAACTTGCAAGGTGTGATGACGCAAAGCGGTCAGAATAGCTTGAGGCATAAAAATCTCCGAGAGTGCTTTTGAATGCCGGCGATTCTAGGAAGCAGTGTCGCCGCTGCACGCTGCGTCAGAGGCGATTCATCGGGTTATGCAAAACAAACATACTGCACGACCGGTACCTGCAAGGCTATACATAAGACTTGCGGGACAGACCTTCAGCTCTGTCCTCAACTGATAAAAGACTTGCGGGACAGACCTTCAGCTCTGTCCCGAACGAACTTCAGACCTCCACCCAGTCCAGCTTCCACGCCCCGCTCAACACGTTTTGCAGCCACAGCGCAGCGGTCAGCGTCTTGCCGTCGGTGATGACACCGGTGTGACTCCAGTGCAGCAATTCATCGGTGCTGGCAGTGAAGATGTCCAGCAACTCACCCTGATCCAGATGAGGCGGACCCGCCGTCAAAGCCCGCGCAAACCAGATATCAATCACTTCAGTGGAATAGGCGATCGAAGGGTGCAGGACCCCAGCGTGCGCCCAGTATTGCGCGTGGTAACCCGTCTCTTCAGCGAGTTCGCGACGGGCACAATCAAAACAAGCTTCACCCGGATCAAGCTTGCCGGCGGGAAACTCGATCATGACCCGCTGCAATGGATAGCGAAACTGGCGCTCTAGCACCACCCGAACCTGCCCCAGCTCATCCATCAGCAGTGGAACCACCATCACGGCCCCGGGATGAACGACGTATTCGCGCGTCGACTGCCCGCCGCCCGGCAATGACACGTGATCGCTGCGCACCTGGAGCAATTTGCCCCGACACAGCTCCGCGCTGCTCAGTTGCGTTTCGAGTAAATGACCATCAATTTGCACAGATGCCATCAACCGATCAACTCTGCATCCCCTAATGGGCCAGCATCTTGACGATGGCGTCTGCACACAGCGCCATCAGGCCGCCCGGTAACAAGCCTACCACCAGCAGCAAGGCGCCGTTGAGGCTGAGCACCGCGCGAACATCCATCGGGGCGGTGAGCCGGGCCGACGAAGACGGGGCGTCAAAGTACATCACCTTGACCACGCGCAAATAGTAGAACGCACCAATCAGCGACATCATGACCGCATACACCGCCAGCGCAATGTGCAAGGCGTCGCCTGGCGCCACCAGCGCCTGAAGCACCGCCAGCTTGGCATAGAAACCGACCATCGGCGGGATGCCAGCCAGCGAGAACATGCATAGCGCCATGACGCCTGCATAGAGCGGACTGCGCTGGTTCAAACCGGCAAAGTCAGCAATTTCTTCACTCTCAAAACCATCGCGTGATAACAGCAGGATGATGCCAAAACTGGCCAAGGTTGTCAGCACGTAAGTCACCACATAAAACATGGACGAGCTGTAACCATTGCCGGCCGCGCTCACGTCTGTATTGACCACCCCACTGAGCATCCCGACCAGCACGAAACCCATGTGAGAAATGGTCGAGAACGCCAGCATCCGTTTCAGATTGGTCTGCGCAATGGCGGCCAAGTTACCAACCGCCAGCGAAGCCACCGAAAGCAACATCAGCATCTGTTGCCAGTCGATCGCCAAGGGCAACATGCCCTCTACCAAAAGGCGAATCATGACGGCAAACGCAGCCAGTTTGGGCGCACCGCCGACCATCAGTGTGATCACCGTCGGGGCCCCTTGATAGACATCAGGAATCCACATATGAAACGGCACCACGCCCAACTTGAAAGCGAGGCCAGCCACAATGAAAACCAGCCCGAACACCAGTACCTGATGCTTAACCTGTCCGGCTTGAATGGCCTTGAAAACTTCCTGCAAATCAAGCGATCCCGTGGCACCATACAACATCGACATACCGTACAACAAAAAGCCAGAGGCCAGCGCGCCGAGCACAAAGTACTTCATCGCCGCCTCAGTTGCTGCGGCATGATCACGGCGCAGTGCTACCAGCGCATAGCTCGACAGCGTCAGCAGCTCGATGCCCATGTAAATCACCAGAAAATTACTCCCGGAAATCATGACAAACATACCAA
>JAQTSL010000050.1:7281-8137 GCA_028711355.1 Rhodoferax sp. | reverse complement strand
ACCAAGCAGCGCGAACAGGCTGAGCGTAAAGAGTTCTCCACCACGCAGCATATCGCGCGCCACCGCGTAGGCGCGGCCGTACACCAGCGTCACCATCAGGGCCAGTGCAGCAAAGCATTTAAGCCAGTTACCCATCGGATCGCTGACCACCATGTTGCCAAAGGCATACGTCGTTTGACCCGCACTGGCGTAGCTTGCCTGTAACCAAGCCACCACCGCCAGCGTGAACAGCGTCAGGATGTAGGTGGCAGTGCGGCCAGTGCTCTTGACGGCCAGGTCAAACAGCGCAATCACGCAGGCCATGACCAGCAAAATTACCTCGGGGTAAACCGTCACAAAACTGAGTTTGTCAATCATTTGAATCTCTTGGCTAGGTAATCAGGACGCTTCGATCAGGGCAATTTCGAGACGGCAACGTGTTTGAGCAGTTCAGTAACGGAAACGTCTATCACATCGGTGAACGGCTTGGGATACAGCCCCAGATACAGCACCGCGATCGCCAACAGACTCAAAAAGAAAAATTCGCGGGCGTTGATGTCCTTGAGGTTCTTCACCTTCTCATTGGTCACCGGGCCAAGATAGACCCGTTTGACCATCCACAAGGTGTAGGCGGCACCAAAAATCAACGCGCTGGCAGCGGCAAAGCCGACCCAGAAATTGACCTTGACGGCACCCAGGATCACCATCCACTCACCGACAAAGCCAGCGGTCCCCGGCAGACCACAATTGGCCATGGCAAACAGCATGGCAAACGCAGCAAATTTTGGCATGGTGTTGACAACACCACCATAAGACGCGATCTCGCGCGAATGCACGCGGTCATACAACACGCCAATGGCCAAGAACATTGCCGCCG
>JAQTSL010000050.1:0-7271 GCA_028711355.1 Rhodoferax sp. | reverse complement strand
ATCTGAACGATGCCACCGGCCACACCCAGGCTATTAAAGATGAAAAAGCCCAGGGTGACAAACCCCATGTGCGCCACTGACGAATAAGCCACCAGCTTCTTCATGTCCTTTTGCACCATGGTCACCAGGCCGACGTAAATAACCGCCGCCAGCGACAACCCAATCATCAATCCGGCCCACTCATGGGAAGCGTCCGGTGTGATCGGCAACGAGAAACGCAAGAAACCATAGGCGCCAAGTTTCAACATGATGGCCGCCAGCACCGCCGAGCCTCCGGTGGGCGCTTCCACGTGTACATCGGGCAGCCAAGTGTGCACCGGCCACATCGGCACCTTGACCGCGAACGCCGCCAAGAAGGCAAAGAACAGCAGACTTTGAACGTTCGCTGCCAGCGGCATTTTTTGCCAAACGGCCAGGTCAAAACTGCCGTTGGAGGCAAGATACAAATAGATCAGCGCCACCAGCATCAGCAAGGAGCCGAGCAAGGTATAAAGGAAGAACTTGAACGCCGCGTAAATTTTGTTCGGACCGCCCCAGACACCGATGATGAGGTACATCGGGATCAGCGTGGCCTCAAAAAACACGTAGAACAACATACCATCAATGGCACAAAAAACACCGATCATCAGACCACTGAGAATCAGGAACGCGCCCATGTACTGGTTGACGCGGCTGGTAATGACCTCCCAGCCGGCGATGACCACCACAACATTGATAAAAGCGGTCAGCAACACAAACCACAGCGAAATGCCATCAACACCCAGGTGGTAGTTCACATGAAAACGTTCAATCCAAGGCGACATTTCGGTGAACTGCATCGCCGCAGTGGTGACGTCAAACTGCGTATAAAGTGGCACCGTCACCAGCAGACTGATGACCGCGCCGATCAACGCAATCCAACGAACCGCCTGCGCCTGGTCATCCCGACCCAGGGCAAGCAACAAGACACCAAACAGGACGGGTGTCCAAATAGCCAGGCTCAGCAAACCCATTTTTATATTTCTCCTATTTGAGCCAAACGAAATACGTCATCAGCACGAAGATGCCCAGCACCATCGTCAAGGCATAGTCGTATAGATAACCAGTCTGGACTTTGCGGACGACGCCCGAAACCCAGCCAACGATGCGCCATGATCCATTCACCAGCGCGCCGTCGATGACCGCCTGGTCACCACCTTTCCATAGCGCAACACCCAGACCACGCGCGGCTGGCGCCAGAATATTCTCATTGAACCAATCCATGTAGTACTTATTCTCAAGCAAGGTATGAATCGGCTTGAAAGTACGCTGAATCGCTGTCGGCAACGCCGGGTTGACCATGTACATGTAGTACGACAGCGCCACCCCAGCTAGCGCCAGCCAGAACGGTGCTGAAGTCAAACCGTGCAGCGCCATCTGCACTGGACCATGAAATTCCTCGTGCAAAAACTCCATCGCCTTGTGCAATTCCGGGTTAACAAAAATCGCACCATTAAAGAAATCACCAAACAGCATCGGACCGATCGTCATGTAGCCGATCAGCACCGACGGGATTGCCAGCAGCACCAGCGGCACCGTCACCACCCAGGGTGATTCGTGCGGCTTGTGCTGCCCAACATGCGCATCATGCCCGTGGCCATGATGCGCATCGGGATTCTGGTCAAAACGTTCGGCCCCGTGGAACACCAAGAAATACAGACGGAACGAATAAAACGCGGTTACAAAAACACCGGCCAGCACAGCAAAGTAGGCAAAGCCCGCTGCCGGCAGGGTACTGTTGTGCACAGCAACAATAATCTCATCCTTGGAATAGAAACCCGAGAAGAACGGGGTACCAATCAGCGCCAGTGAACCCACCAGCGAAGTGATCCAGGTGATCGGCATATATTTACGCAACCCACCCATCCAACGGATGTCCTGATTGTGGTGCACGCCCATGATGACCGACCCGGCCGCAAGGAACAACAACGCTTTGAAAAACGCGTGCGTCATCAGGTGAAAAACCGCCACCGAGTACGCCGAAGCACCCAGCGCGACGGTCATGTAACCCAACTGCGACAACGTGGAATACGCCACCACGCGCTTGATGTCGTTCTGGATGATGCCCAAGAAGCCCATGAAAAGCGCCGTGATGCCACCAATGATCAATACGAAATTCAAGGCTGTGTCACTCAATTCAAACAACGGTGACATTCGTGCCACCATGAAGATGCCGGCCGTGACCATGGTGGCGGCATGGATCAGTGCAGAAATGGGGGTGGGGCCTTCCATCGAGTCTGGCAGCCAAACGTGCAGCGGAAACTGCGCCGACTTGCCCATCGCACCGATGAACAGGCAGATGCATATCACGCTGACCAGCATCCAGTCAGTACCCGGCAACGTCATGGTAGACAAACTGGCCGCCTTGGCAAAGGTCTCGGTGTAGTTGAGCGTGCCGGTATAGGCGACCAGCAAACCAATGCCCAGAATAAAACCGAAGTCACCAACCCGATTCACCAAAAAGGCCTTCATGTTGGCAAAAATGGCGCTCGGCTTGTTGAACCAAAACCCGATCAGCAAGTACGACACCAGGCCCACTGCCTCCCAGCCAAAGAACAACTGCAGCATGTTGTTGCTCATCACCAGCATCAACATCGAAAAAGTGAACAACGAAATGTAGGCAAAGAACCGGTTGTAGCCTTCGTCCTCTTCCATATAACCAATGGTGTAGATGTGAACCATCAACGACACAAAACTAACCACGCACATCATCATCGCCGTCAGGCCATCGACCATGAAGCCGATTTCCATCTTGAGGCCACCTACCACCATCCAGTTATAGATGGTTTCATTGAAGCGGGCCCCATCCAGCGCCACACTCTTGAGAGTGATCGCCGACAGCACAAACGCAATCAGAACACCCAAAATTGCCAGCGTATGGGACGTCGCACGGCCAATCACGTTGCCGCCAAACTTGGTACCCAGAATACCGGCCCCGATGGCGCCCACCAACGGTGCCAGCGGCACTGTCAGCAGCATTGCAGTTGAAAGGGTTTGACTCATTTGCTGTTATCCCTTCAACGAATCAAGTTCGTCCACATTAATACTGGCGCGGTTGCGGAACAGTTGGACCAAAATGGCCAAGCCGATGGCCGATTCAGCAGCCGCAACCGTCAAAATGAAGAACACAAAAATCTGACCGTGCAAATCACCCAGGTAATGGGAGAACGCAACAAAATTTGTATTGACCGCCAATAGCATCAGCTCAATGGCCATCAACAACACAATCAGGTTCTTGCGGTTCAGAAAGATACCTACCACCGAGAGCGCAAACAGCATGGCACCCAGCGATAAAAAATGACCCAGGGTAAGCGTCATGCTTTGTTCTCCACAGAAGTCTCGGTCGCACTCGCTACCGGCAAAGCCGGCTTGGTAGCTTCAACCTTTACTACAACCAGGCGATCTTTCGCCTTGACACGAACCTGATCAGCCGGACTGACCGCCTTGCTGTCCTTGCGTTGACGCAGGGTCAGCGCAATTGCCGCCACCATGCCGACCAGCAAGATGGCGGCAGCAACCTCCAGCGGATAGATGTATTCGGTGTAGAGCAACTTGCCAAGGTCACGGGTATTGGATGTTCCGGCGACAGCCGCAGCCAATGGGTCTTCGGTCACTCTGAAACCGCCAATCAACACTGCTGACATTTCAAAAATGATGAATACGCCAACAATGGCAGCTATCGGAAAATGCTTCCAGAAGCCCTCACGCAAACTCTCGATCTTGATGTCGAGCATCATCACCACAAACAGGAACAGCACCATCACCGCACCCACATAGACCAGTACCAGCGACAGTGACAGAAATTCAGCCTTCAGCAACATCCAAATCAGCGCGGCCTGGAAGAAGGTCAATACCAGAAACAGCACCGCGTGAACTGGGTTGCGCGCTGTAATCACACGAAACGCTGCAAACAACAGAATGACAGAGAAAAAATAAAACAAACCGGCTGTGACACTCATGATTCAAATTCTTTCGTAAGACAGGTCACCGGTACTTTGCATCAGCCTGCTTGCAGGCCGCAATCTCGGACTCGTAACGATCTCCGACTGCCAACAACATTTCTTTGGTGAAATACAAATCACTGCGCTTTTCGCCGTGGTACTCCAGAATGTTCGTTTCAACGATCGAATCCACCGGGCAGCTTTCTTCGCAAAAGCCACAAAAAATGCACTTGTTCAAATCAATGTCGTAGCGAGTGGTGCGCCGAGAACCGTCTGCACGCACCTCAGACTCGATCGTGATGGCCATGGCCGGGCACACCGCCTCACACAGCTTGCACGCAATGCAACGTTCCTCGCCGTTGGCATAGCGTCGCAACGCATGCAAGCCACGAAAGCGAGGCGACAAAGGCGTTTTTTCTTCCGGGTATTCCAGCGTGATTGCGCTGCGAAATGCATAACGCCCGGTCAACCGCATGCCCTTGAGCAGTTCGAGCAGAAAAAAACTCGATAGAAAGTCTTTCAAAGAAAAACTACTTCCCACGGTAGCTCCGGCAGCTTTTAAGTTTGGATTGGACATAAGCAACTCGAATTACTTCCAGATATTCCAGGAGGTCTGCATCCACACACCAACCAGCACCAACCAGACCAGCGTCACCGGAATAAAAATCTTCCAGCCTAAACGCATGATTTGGTCATAACGGAAACGTGGGAACGTGACACGCACCCAGATGAACAGCGTCATGATGGCAAAGGTCTTCAGACCCAGCCAGATCCAGCCCGGGATGGCGTTAAAAAAGGCGCTGTCAATCGGTGACAGCCAACCACCCAGAAACATGGTTGTCACCAACACCGACACCAACCAGATATTGGCATATTCGGCCATCTGGAACATCGCCCAGGACATACCGGAATATTCAACCATATGGCCGGCCACGATTTCAGATTCGCCCTCAATCACGTCAAATGGCGTGCGATTGGTTTCCGCCAGACCTGACACGAAATACACCACCATGATCGGCAGCAGAGGCAGCCAGTTCCACGACAGGAAATTCAGACCCATGTGCGCAAAATAGCCCTTGTTCTGCCCCATCACGATGTCTGTCATGTTCAGGCTGGCCGATACCATCAACACCACCAGAAAGCAAAAGCCCATGGCAATTTCATAACTCACCATTTGAGCGGAAGCCCGCAACGCGCCCAAAAAAGCGTACTTGGAATTGGACGACCAGCCGGAGATGATCACCCCATAAACTTCCATCGACGCAATCGCCATCAGAAACAACAACCCGGCATTCACATTGGCCACCGCCACCTCGGGTCCGAACGGCACCACGGCCCAGGCTGCCAGCGCTGGCGCCACTGTCAACACGGGTCCAATAAAAAACAGCGCTTTGTCAGAAGCCGCTGGCCGCACAATTTCCTTGGTCATCAGCTTGAGTGCGTCGGCAATCGGCTGCAGCAAACCCCACGGGCCAACTCGGTTCGGTCCCAGACGAATCTGCACCCAACCGAGCAGCTTGCGCTCCCACAGCGTGGCATAGGTCACCGCACCCAAGACGATCATCAACACGACCGTTACTTTCAGCAGAGCCCAGATCAGCGGCCAAGCCAGCCCCGACCACCACGACACGTCGATCAACGTCTGACCGAAAGAATAAAGCCAGTCGATCATGCCGTCACCTCCGAAGAAACCGTCATACGCGCATCGGCGGTCTGCTGCAACGAAGCGGCGCGGCGCACCAAACTGTCCAGTTGATAGATCGGCGCAACACAAGGCTCAACCCACGGGAACACCGGGGCCAGCACACCCGCACTCGCATTGTTCAACCGGGCGCTTGCCACCATGTCAGGGGCACCGTTCGCAGCGACGTCCAGCGCCCGCACAAGCACCTCAGTGGATGCATCAAAACCGAACCCTGGCAAACCCAGAATATCGGCCAGCGCGCGCAACACCTTCCAGGCCGGACGGGTTTCGCCCAGCGGTTTGACCACCGCATGAAAACTCTGAATCCGACCTTCGGCGTTAACAAAAGTCCCCGAGGTTTCGGTGAAGGGCGCGATCGGTAGTAACACATCCGCACAGTCCATGTTGGCCTTGAACGGACCAAGCGAAACCACCATCTCGCAGTTGGCCAAGGCCTTCACCGCCGCTGCGCCTGGCGCTGCATCAAATTCGGGCTCGGTGTTCACCAACAGCACCGCTTTCAGCCCACCCGTCAGCATCTGCCCGGCGTGCAGGCCACCCGCACCGGGTAGCGCACCGACCAATTGGGCACCTACCGTGTTGGCAGCTTCGGTCAGATAACCAACCGCTGCACCGGTGTGTTCACCAATCCAGTTAGCCAGCCCCAGCAAACTTAGCGCCTGCGAGTGGTGCGCCGCGGCGTTACCAAGCAACACGGCTTTACGCTCACCAGCGATCAATGTCCGTGCTACCGACAATGCATATTCTGTGACTTGTCCCGCCTGCGGTGCGGTCAAAGACCTTTCTTGCGCTACCGCGGCCGCAATATCCGCCAGCGCCTGAACCCAATCTACAGCCGGCGCAATGCGTGCGTTGGCGACCGGCATCGCCCAATCGGTATGCACCGACGTCACGGCGCTGACCACACAACCGTGGCGCACCGCCTGACGAATGCGCTGTGCAAAGAGTGGATGGTCCTTGCGCAAATTGGAGCCAACCACCAGCACTGACTGCAAACTGGACAAGGCAGCCACCGGCAGCCCCAACCAACGCGCCCCCGGACGACCGGTGTCAAATTGCGCGTTGCGCAGGCGGTAGTCGATGTTTTCGCTGCCTAAAGCACGCATCAACGCACCTGAGAGATACAACTCTTCAATTGTGCTGTGCGGACTGACCAAGGCGCCAATGGATGCGGCACCGTGTTCCGACTTGATATTGCGCAGCCCATGCGCCACGTATTCAAGCGCCGTCTTCCAGTCCACTTCGTTCCACTTGCCGCCCTGTTTGATCATCGGGGTGGTCAGTCGGTCAGCGCCATTCAGAGCCTCGTAGGAAAAACGATCGCGGTCGGCAATCCAGCACTCGTTAACGGCTTCGTTCTCAAACGGAACCACGCGCATGACACGGTTGTTCTTGACTTGGACAATGAGGTTGGCACCGGTCGAATCGTGCGGACTGACCGACTTGCGACGCGACAGTTCCCAGGTCCGCGCGCTGTAGCGGAACGGCTTGCTGGTCAACGCGCCAACCGGGCAGATGTCAATCATGTTGCCCGACAGCTCTGAGTCCACCGACTGCCCGACAAAAGATTCAATCTCGGCGTGTTCGCCGCGATTGGACATACCCAG
>JAQTSL010000049.1 GCA_028711355.1 Rhodoferax sp. | reverse complement strand
GCCAGACGCGTGACGTGTACCAGCCCTACACCGTGCGTGTGGCCATCGCCGCCGACATGGCGCACCATCAGGACTACTTGCGCTCGCTGCTGGAAACGTTGTGGATTTTTGTCGTCAGCGCCACACTGCTGATTGCGTTGCTGGGTTGGGCCGCAGTGCGCCGTGGACTGCGGCCGCTGCGCACCATGCGCGAACAGACCAGCCGTGTCACTGCGCAGCAACTCGGTCACCGCCTGCCGGTGCAAGCGGTGCCACAAGAACTGGCCGAGCTGGCGCAGTCGCTCAATGACATGCTGGCGCGGCTGGAAGAAGCCTTTGCGCGGCTGACCGCCTTTAGCAGCGACATCGCGCATGAGCTGCGCACCCCTGTCAGCAACCTGATGACGCAAACCCAGGTGGTGCTGTCGCAGCCGCGCAGCGCGCCGGACTACAAAGGAGTGCTGGAATCCAACTCCGAAGAGCTTGACCGGATGGCGCGCATGATCGCCGATATGCTGCTGCTGGCCAAGGCCGACAACGGACTGGTGCTGCCGCAGCGCGAAGCGGTGGAGCTGGGCGCTGAAGTGCAGGCCTTGTTTGACTACTTTGAGGCGGTGGCAGACGAAAAACAACTGCAACTGGCGCTGGGCGGCAGCGCCACAGTGCCAGCCGACCGCCCGATGCTGCGCCGCGCCATCGCCAACCTGCTGTCCAACGCCATTCGCCACGCCACACCGGGTAGCACGGTGCAGGTGGTGCTGACCAACACGACGCAAACCACCAGCATCCGCGTGACCAACCGTGGCGACACGCTGCCGCCCGAGTTGCTGGAACGCATTTTTGACCGCTTTTTCCGCGCCGATCCGGCACGCGCGCGCAGCAGTGAAGGAACGGGGCTGGGGCTGGCCATCACCCGCTCGATCGTGCTGGCGCATGGCGGGCGCATTACCGCCAGCTCAGGCGACGGCATCACCACGCTGGTGATTGACTTGCCCCGGGCATCAGCGGCGGCAACCCTCAACGCAGCAGCGCCTGCCCCAGTGTGAGCGCCAGCCGCACCGCCGCGCTCAGCAGCATCGCTACCGCTACTGAGAGCGCCACTGACACCCAAGCCTCTTTGCGCCCCAGCGTTTTGTGCATCACCGCAAAGGTAGAAACGCAGGGCACATAAAAGGTCAGAAACACCAGCAGGGTGACGATCTGGATCGACCCCAACACACTGTCAATGGCCTGCGTCCCCAGCGCCTGAAAAATCATCAGCAGCGACAGCTCTTTGCGCAGCACGCCAAACAGCAGTGGCAGACCCAGCACCAACGGCAAGCCCAGCCACCAAACAGTCAGCGGCGTCAGTGCGGTGTTGATGGCACTGTCGGCACCCCAGTGGCCCAGCAGCGCCAGCACCACACTGCCACCCACCAGCAGCGGCGTGACAATGGTCAGCACGTCGCTGGAGCGCACCCAGGTCTCGCTCAGCATGGCGCGCCAATCGGGCAGGCGGTAGGCCGGTATCTCTTGCACCTGACCGGGGCCAACCTCGCGCTGCTGACGCGACAACAATCGGCCCATCACGGCAATCAACACCAGCGTCAACGCATAAATGCCAATCACCCCGCTCACCCCCAGATACTTGCCTGCCACCGCCAAAATGATGGCCGAACGCGCCGAGCACGGCACAAAGGTGATCAACACCGAGGCAATGACGCGTTCACGCCCAGCCGAGGTGCGCGCCACCGCCGAAATCGCTGGCACGTTGCAACCCAGACCCAGCAAGAACGGCACTGCCACCCCGCCATGCAGTCCAATTTTGTGAAAACCGCGGTCCACCACAAAGGCAATGCGCTGCATCAAGCCCATCTCCTCCAGCGCAATCAGCATCAAGAGCAGCGGCAACATATAGGGCACCACAATGCCGATCAGCCCAATAAAGCCGTCCAGCACCGCGCGTGCCACCACCCCCGTCGTGGATTGCGGCTGCCAGGCGCTGGCCGCTTCGATCAAGCGCTGGGTGGTCTGCGCGTCGATCCAGCCGCTGACCTCAAACACCACAAACAGCACGCCGGCAAACACCGCCAGACTGCCCAGCAGCCCCCACTGCGGATGCAGCAAAAATTCATCCAGCCAGTAGCGCCAGCCGCGCCGGGTTTGCAGCGGCCCCGGCCGCAACGCCGCTTCAAAGATGGTGGCCACGCGGTGGTGGCTGTCGGCGTGAATCTCTTCGGCCAGCGGCCGCGGCAAGCGCTGGTCTGC
Organism: Rhodoferax sp.; assembly: GCA_028711355.1. Taxonomy (GTDB): domain Bacteria; phylum Pseudomonadota; class Gammaproteobacteria; order Burkholderiales; family Burkholderiaceae_C; genus Rhodoferax. Next base: position 13,295 of record JAQTSL010000049.1, on the reverse strand, counting down.
CGCCTGACGCAGCGCTCGCAAGGAGGACAGCAGCGGCGCAAAGTGCGCGCCCAGTTCACTTTCAAAATAAGGGTGGCCACAGGCAAACAGCGTCAGCAGCAACTGGTGCGGCACCCGAAACGCGGCCTCGATCTCGGGCCGCTGGAGCGCCTGGCTCAACGGGGCCAGCGCGGTGGCAATGTGCGCACTGGGCGCTTGCGGCAGCGGGCAAATCCACTGGCGCGCGGTGGCCATGGCGGTGCTGAACAGCTCGGCAATCCCTTGGCCCATGATGGCTACCGTCGATACCACCGGCATGCCCAGTTGTTCTGACAGAGTCTTGAGGTTGATGTGCTGGCCCTTGTCATGCACCCGGTCCATCTGGTTGAGCGCCAGCACCACCGGGCGACCGAGTTGACTGAGCTCCAGCGTCAGCTCCAAATGGCTTTGCAGGTTGCTGGCATCAACCACCTGCACGATCAGGTCGGGCGGCTCAAACGGCGCGGGCGGCGCGTCGCTCTCATGCGCGGTCACTGGCGGGCGCTCGTTGCCCCACAGCAGGTATTTGAGTGCACCCAATTCTTCGTGCTGTACATGGTGCACCGAACTCAGGCTGGGCAGGTCAACCACACTGGCTTCGTCCAACCCCACCTGCACGGTGCAGGCGCGGTACATTTTTTGCGAGTGGGTGAGCTGACCGGTCTGCGGCGCGGTGCTGGAGACCGCATCAAACAGCGTGGTCTTGCCGGCGCCAGGCAGGCCCACCAGCGCAATGCGCAAACGCCGCGCACCGCGCCGCAGCGGCATTTGGAGCGCCACTTTGGTTTCAGTCACGCAGCGGGAGTTTTTCATGGGCTGGTCAGTGGGATTCTTCAAGAGCTGCGGATTGTCCCCTATGGTGCGCTGCTGTGTGGTGCAGCGCACCGTCTGACACGGGTTGAATCCATATATTGGGCAGACCAACCCTCGCAGCCATGTATGACCCGTCGCAACACCTCAAACGCTTGAACCTGCACCCGGGTGTTCGGAACTTGGCAGGTGGCAGGGCCACGCGCGGGTTGCAACAGGTATGGATGGTGCTGAGTTCGCCCCTTTTGCTGGGGCTTGCGGCGGTTGCGACGGTGATGACCATGGTGCTCATGCTTCACACCGTAGTCACCCAGGCGGTCAACCAGGGTGCGTTGCGGCAACAGGCACAAACTGCCAGATCACAGGCCATCTGGCAATGCCAAATGATCGTCAGGCCATTGGCGCGTCAAAACTGCCTTTCAAATGTTTTGGCGGCACCGGACAACGGCCCATAGCCTCACTGTGCGGGTACAACCGTGGTGGTTTGGCGCTGGTTAAGCCGCGCCCGGCCCTGGTGCCACTGACCTTTGACGGTGCGCGCAGGGTGCAAGCGGGACCCAGCGTCAGCCACAACTGGCAGTGTCCGATCAAGCTGGCCAGCGCCTTTGCATGTGCCAAAGAAATGGCAGCCAAGTTGGCCAGACCGTCATCAAAATCAGCTAGCATTCTCAAAGTGGTCTTGCAAATACAAAGTTATTTGAAAGTACTGCTGCAAAAGGTATCCATTGAACGGACTGTCTCCTGGACAAAACATCTGATGCGCAACAACCAACCCGTCACGCAACACGAATACATCTTGCGCGACAACCAGTCGCCCATTTCCCGCACCGATGCCAAGGGCCGGATCACCTTTGTCAATGCTGACTTTTGCGAGGCCAGTGGCTATACCGCAGAAGAGCTGATGGGCAAGGCGCACAACCTGGTGCGCCACCCCGATATGCCCGAACAGGCTTTTGCCGATATGTGGCGTGACCTGCCCACCGGCAAAACCTGGACCGGCCTGGTCAAAAACCGCTGCAAAAACGGCGATTTTTACTGGGTGCTGGCCAATGTGTCGCCGATGTGGGAGAACGGTCAGATTGTGGGCTACGCCTCGGTGCGCATGAAGCCCGAACGTGAATCAATTGCACCGGTGGACGCCATCTACCGCCTCTTTCGCGAAGGCAAGGCCAGCGGTTTGCGCATTGAGCACGGCAACGTCGTGCGTACCGGCCTGGCCGGGCAACTACAGCGCCTGCTACGGCCCAACATTCAGCGACGACTGACCCTGCTGATGATGCTGGCAGCACTGTTGATCTGCGCTGTCGGCGTGCTGGGGCTGGCGGGCATGAGCTCAACCAACCAGCAGGTTCAATCGTTGTACCGTGAAGGCGCGCACCCCATCAGCCTGCTCGACAAAATCGCCCGCCTGCAATTGCGCAACCACGCAGCCCTGTCGGCGGCGATTGCGCAAAACCAACCCGAAACCACGCAGGCGCTGATGCAAGACGTTGAAAAGAATACGGAAATCATCAGCAAGAACTGGGCCGAGTACCTGGCCATCGGGCACGGGCCCGACGAGAAGAAGATTCAGGACGACTACGCCGCGCTGCGCGCTCGCTACCTCACCGAGGGCCTCAAACCCACGCTTGAGGCCCTGCGCAAGAACGACATGGCGCAAGCGCTTGCCCTGTACAACGACGCCGCAAACAAACAATTTGTACCACTACAGGCCAACCTGGACGCCCAATTGGCGCAGCAAGACATCAACGCCAAACAGACCATGGACGACGCTGACGCCAACTTCAACATCGTTCGCATCACCGCTGTGCTGGGCGTCCTGGCCAGCATGGCCCTGCTGTTTGTACTGGGGTGGCGCCTGCAAAGATCGATTACCGCGCCAATCAATGCCGCCGTGGCGATTTCAAAGCAAATTGCAGCAGGGTTTTTGGGCAACCCCATCGAACGCAGCGGAACCGACGAAGTGGGCCAACTCATGAATGCCTTGCACGCCATGCAAAAGAGCCTGGCCTCGATGGCCGAGGCCGTTTTCGTGAGTGCACAGTCGGTCAGTGCCGAGGCCAATGCCATTAGCCAAAGCAACGAGGCACTGGCCGGGCGAACCGGCGAGCAAGCTTCGTCGCTGCAAGAGACCGCGTCCAACATGGAAGAAGTCTCCGTGACCGTCAAGCACAACATCGAAAACGCCAAAATTGCCAACCAACTGGTGCAAGAGGCCGGCAGCGTGGTCACCGAGGGCGGTGCCGCCATCGGCAAAGTGGTCGGCACCATGGACTCGATCGCAAGCAGTTCAAGACGCATCACAGACATCATTGGCGTCATCGACGGCATCGCGTTTCAAACCAACATTCTGGCGCTCAACGCAGCCGTTGAGGCCGCCCGCGCCGGCGAACAGGGTCGCGGCTTTGCCGTCGTTGCCAGTGAAGTGAGGTCGCTGGCCGGGCGCAGCGCGGCAGCAGCCAAAGAGATCAAGGTATTGATCGAAGACTCGGTACATCAGGTAGAAAGCGGTTTGGTCCAAGTGACCGACGCGCGCAAGACCATTGAGTCATCGATCCAAGCGGTGCACCGGGTTGCCGCCTTGATGGCCGAAATCTCCAACGCCTCGGGCGAGCAAGGCATTGCCATCAACCGGGTAGCCCAACTGGTGGTTCAGATTGACGCTGCTACCCAGCAAAACGTCCCGATGGCTGAGAGCGCCTCCGAATCTGCGCGCGCGCTGGAAGCGCACGGTCGCGGCCTGGTGCGCACCGCTGGCGTGTTCCGCTTGCACTGAACATAATTTGTCCGTGAGGCCTTTTCAGTAGAAAACCTGAAATGATAGCTGCTTACGCTTATTTTATAAGGGCTAGAGGCCAATTCTGCTTATAAACACAGGGCCTGCCAAAGCGGCTCCATCTGCGCCGCTGACTGGCCAGGCAAAGTCAAGGTCATCAATGGCGGCGCTGTTGTCCACCACCACCCCTTATCAATCCTGCGCAGCAATCTGGCGCAGCGCCTGGGCAAACACAGCCACAGGTTGTCCGCCTGAGATCAGGTGCTTGCGGTTGATGATGACGGCGGGCACCGAATGGATGCCTTGGCCGGTGTAGAAGCCCTCAGTCTCACGCACTTCTGCCGCAAATTCATCGCTGGCCAAAATTCTTTGGGCACGCACCACATCCAGCCCGGCTTGCGCCACCGCAGCCAGCAACACCTCAGGGGACTCCATCACTTGACGCTGGCCGTGGCAGGCCACCAGCAGCGCTTTTTTCAGCGCCAACTGCTGCGCGGCAGATGCCTGGCCAGCCCAATGCAGCAGGCGGTGGGCATCGAATGTGTTGTACACACGACCGCGTCCATCGGGGTTGAAGGTAAAGCCCACATCCGCCCCGCGCTGGGCAATGGTGGCGCGAATCTGCGCCTGCTGATCTGGCGTGGAGCCATACTTTTGCGTCAGGTGTTCGCCAATGTCCTGCCCGCCTGCTGGCATGTCCGGGTTGAGTTCAAACGGCTGGACGTGAATATCGGCCACCACCTCGGTCTGCACTTCGGCCAGCGCCTGTTCCAGCGCGGTCAACCCAATGGCGCACCAGGGGCAGGAGATGTCGGACACAAAATCAATCTGAAGGTTTGAGGCCATGGTGAAAGGGCTGGTGGTTGGACAAACCGGAATTTTCCGGTCAGCCTGAAAACCTTGCTGGTGAAGGTGGATCGCTCAACGCTCTGCCGCTTGTGACATCTGCGCCAGCCACTGCGCCCAGTAGTCGATGCAGGCGCGGATTTTGGGCAGGCGGTGGCGCTCCTGGAGCATCACCGCATAAATCGGGATGATCGGGCTGACAAACTGGTCTTGCAACACGGGCACCAGCCGCCCCTGGCGTACCAGTGGCAACGCAAACAAACTATTGATGCGCGCTATGCCCACCCCATTGAGCACCAGGCTCAGCAGCAAGGCGCTGTTGTCGGTGCGGGTGTGGCCCTTGACTTGTAGCTCTTTCTGGCCCTGGGCATCTGCCATCGTCCAGCGGTTCAGATTGGGGCTGGCGCTACTGGCAATCAGGCGGTGCTGTTGCAGCTCAGCCGGTTGGCTGGGGGTGCCAAACGCACTGAGGTAGGCCGGTGCGGCGTACAGGGTGCGGCCATGGGTGCCGATCTGCCGCGCCACCAGGGTGTCGCTGTTGGGCGTGCCGGTGCGGATGGCAATATCGATGCCGTCACGCGCCATGTCGGCCATGCGGTCGTCGGCATTGATGTCAATGTGCAACTGCGGGTAACGCTGGTACAGGCCGCACAGGCTGGGGGCCACCACACGCTCGGCCAGCACCGGGCTGACGCTGATGCGCACCCAGCCGCTGGGCTCGCTGAGCTTGCCAGTGAGTTCACCCGCCAGCTCGTCCGAGGTGGCCAGCAACTGGCGGCCATAGTTCAAAAAGGTGTCGCCCTCATCGGTCAGGCTCAGCCCATGGGTGCTGCGGTGCAGCAGACGCACCTTGGCTGCCGCCTCCAGCCGCGCCAGTGAACGGGTGACCTGGCTGACCGGCACGTTGCGCTCCCGCGCCGCGGCGGACAGGCTTCCCAGCTCGGCAATGCGGGTGAACAGGGCGATGTCGTCAAGATTGAGTTGCATGGCCTGATTTTGACTTGGTGTTGCAATAAATGCAAAACCAATTTGGTTTTAAAGCAGTTTCCATGTACTGGCTAAGTCAATACAGTTCAAGCCACCGACAACCCACACGGAGTACCCGATGGATCAACATGAATTGGATGGCCCCAGCCTGAACTGCCTGCACGACCTGGCCAAAGTCGAGGCCGAGCGCCTGCGCCGCCAGGCCATGCGTGATTTTGGTGACGAAGCGGTTGATGATTTCTGGCGCGGGGCCAATGCCATCTGGCAGCGTGGCCAGGCCACGGCCCAACGTAATGCCGCCCGTTTCCAAGCCCGGCTGGCGCGGTGCGCAAGTTAGCGTGCGACCAAGGGCCAGGTTTGCACCGTGCTTACGCGGCCGGGCGGCGCAGCGCGAGCAAGGCTGCGCCAAAGAAAATGAAAACGGAGCCCACAACGCGGTTGAGCCAGTTGGCAAAGTTCGGCTTGAGCAGAATCTTTCGTGCCCGGACAGCAACCAGCGCATAGCCCATCAGGCAGACAAATGACAGCCCCATGTAGATGCTTGTGAGCACAAAAAACTGCGGCAGCAAAGGCGCATGGGCGCTGATGAACTGGGGAAAAAGAGCCGTCAGAAAGAGAATCGGCTTGGGATTGGTGGCGGCCATGAGGAAAGCCTCCCGGTACAGCACCAGCGGCCTCGGTGTCAATGTGCCTGAACTGGGGTTGACCGCCGGGTTCAGCGCAGACACATGGCCGAACACATGCCGAATCCCGATGTAGAAAAGATAAAACGCACCGAGCACTTTGACCACACCGAACAAAAACGCCGAGGACTTGAGCAACACGCCCAAGCCCAGCATCGCCGCAGTCGACAGGCAAAACAGCCCCGAGACATTGCCCAGCGACGACCAGATGGCCGAGCGGATGCCATGCGCCACCCCGTTTCGCAGCGCCAGCAAAACGGCCGGGCCGGGACTGAGTGTCACCAGGCCGGCAACGAATGCAAAGGCCAAAATGGTTTCAATACTCACAAGCATCTCTCCCGTTAGAAGCAAAAACCCACCAGACGATTGTCACCGATCATCAATTGCCAAGCTGGCGTGGTTGCCCGGCCCGCCATCCTGCTGACACCACGCTGTCAGCAGCCCCACCGCATCATCAAGGCCTCTTTAACTCACAGGAAAACATCCTCATGAAAAACGCCATCAACTGGTTTGAAATCAGCACCACCGATCTGGACAAGGCCCAGGCCTTTTACCAAGCCGTGCTGGGCCGCAGCCTGCGCCGCGAGGCCATGGGGCCATCGAGCCTGGCGGTGTTCCCTTATGACCCGGCCAGCAATGGGGTGGGAGGTGCGTTGCTGTGTGACCCCAGCGCCCCCAAGCCGGGCAATGGTGGCACGCTGGTGTATCTGGATGCGTCGCCTTCGCTGGACGCGGCGCTGGCGCGGGTCACACCGGCGGGCGGCCAGGTGGCCCTGCCACGCCAGGCTTTGCCACCGGGTATGGGGTTCTTTGCTCACATCGTGGACCTGGACGGCAACCGGGTGGGTTTACATGCGCTGAGCTGATCCAGGGAACCGGTCACCTGCACCGGCCGCAACCGGCTGCCTCTATCATGGACACCGCCACATTCCAACACCTACTCTATGCGCCGTGCCGACCGCCTGTTTCAAATTGTCCAGCTCATCCGTGGGCGGCGGCTGACCACGGCGGCGTTTCTGGCGCAGCGGCTGGAGGTTTCCGAACGCACGGTCTACCGCGACGTGGCCGACTTGCAGCATCAGGGCGTGCCGATTGAGGGCGAGGCCGGGGTCGGCTACCGGCTGGGCAAGGGGTTTGACTTGCCGCCGCTGATGTTCACCCACGACGAGGCACGGGCGCTGGTCGCTTCGGTGCGCATGGCGCAGGTGTGGCAAGACCCGGCGCTGGCACGCGCCTCGCAGGTGGCGCTGGGCAAAATTTTGTCGGTGTTGCCGGTGGCGACCAGGGTGGCGGCGCAGAGCATGGCGGTGTGCGCGCCGCCCATCGGGCTGGAGCCTGCCGTGCAGGCCACACTACAAACCCTGCGCGAGGCGTCGCAGGCGCACCGCAAGCTGCGGCTACAGTACAGCGACGCCCAAGGCCAGCCCAGTGAGCGCACGGTGCGCCCGCTGGGCTGTTTTTACTGGGGCAAGGTCTGGACGCTGGTGGCCTGGTGTGAGGTGCGTCAGGCGTTCCGAAGCTTCCGGATCGACCGCATAGCGCAGGTGCAGGTGGTGGACGGTGCGGGCGGCGCGTTTCGTGACGAAACGGGCAAAACGCTGGCCGACTTTCTACGTGTGGTCGCACCACCTGAGGTGATGGCGAAGTGGGCGCAAGGGGGATGATTGCATTTCCTGAATCACCCGTGCCGTAGATGTCCTGTTTTGATCGTGATGTGTCTGCCTTGGCGCTGGTGCGTGGGCTCAACGGCTCTTAAGATCAAAGGTCTTTCATTCTGATTTGAGCCATCACCCATGTTCCGCACACCGCCATTGCCCTCCCCTTATTCCTCGTTTGAACCCGCTGGGGCCTTGTCCGCATGAAGCCCGCTGTCTTGCGCCCACGTGACCTGGCTCTGGCGCTGTTGGTCATTGTGGTATGGGGGGTGAACTTTGCCGTCATCAAGGTCGGGCTGGTCGGTGTGCCGCCGCTGCTGTTGGCGGCGCTACGCTTCATGCTGGCGGCGTTTCCGGCGCTGCTGTTTTTGCGTGCGCCCAAGGTGCCGTTGCGCTTGTACCTGGCGTTTGGCTTGACGATGTCGGTCGGGCAGTTTGCCTTTTTGTTTAGCGCTATCCATGTCGGCATGCCGTCCGGGCTGGCTTCGCTGGTGTTGCAATCGCAGTCGTTTTTTACCCTGGTGCTGACAGCTTGGTGGCTCAAGGAAAAGTGGCACGCCAACCAGCTGACGGGCCTGTTGCTGGCCGCCGGGGGGGCTGGCGCTGATTGGCAGCGCCCATGGTGCCAGCATGCCGCTCACCGGCTTCTTGCTCACCGTGGCGGCAGCGACGATGTGGGCCTGCGGCAATATCGTCAGCCGGGCGGTGGGGCGTTATGGGCCGATGAACCAACTGGCTTTTGTGGTCTGGGCCAGCCTGGTGCCACCGCTGCCGCTGCTGGTGCTGTCCGGCGTGCTGGAAGGCCCCGACGTGATGGCCGCCGCGTTGCAGGCGTTCAGTGGGCAGAGCTTTGCCGCCGTGGCTTACATCGCCTGGGCCTCCACGCTGTTTGGCTACGCGGTGTGGAACTATTTGCTGGCGCACTACCCGGTGAATCGCATCGCGCCGTTCACGCTGCTGGTGCCCCTGGTGGGCTTGAGCACCGGCTGGCTGGTGTTTGGCGAGTCGCTCCAGCCGGTCCATTTTGTCGGTGGCGCCTTGCTGATGGTGGGCTTGTTGGTCAACCTGTTTGGTGCGCCCTGGCTGACGCGGTGGCAGTTCAAGACTTGAAGGAGAAATGATTTTGATAGCTGTTCGCCGATATTTATTATGGGCTACAGGGATAAATCGTGCTTAAGCCACCCACACCGGGAGCTTGTCAAACGCACCATAACGCTGCACCGCAGCGGCAAAGCCTTGCGCCTCCGCCGGACTCAGGTGGGTGAACGGTGTGGCGGTGATGTCGATGCCGGTTTTTTTAAAGACCCGCTTCCAGGTGCCCAGCACCCGCCCGTCGATCACGAGGGTGGCGGCAAACACACCATTACCGCCGGGGCAAATTTTCTCGGCGTGGGCGGCATCCAGCACGACGCTGCGGTCCTGGTAGCCCAGCAGGTATTCATCGAAACCGGGCAGGGCAAAGGCGCTGGGGGTTGCTTTGGGGCTGCGGCTGTCGGCGGGCAGCCAATAGGTGCGTTGCCCCACGGTTTCAGACACCAACCGGGGCTGGATGGCAGCCAGGCCGCTGCGTGCCTCTGCCGCGCTCAAGCCTGACCACCAGATGAAGTCGTGCAGCGTGGCTGGGCCACGGCTCAAAAAATAGCGTGCAGCCAACTCGGCCAGCGCTTCGTCACGGGTTTTGGGCGGGGTGGGGGCAATCCATTCGTCGACCAGGGCAAAGTTCTGCTCTTTGTCATTAGTGGTGGCCAAACAGATCAAGCCGTGCAAGGCGCAGTTCCACAAGATGTGGTAACCGCGCTGCCGCTCGGTGGAGATGCGGGCCTGCGCCAGGGCCGCATACAGACCCTCGCGTGACAGTTGTTGGCCGCCTTGCAGGGCTTGGGAGAACACCTCACGGCAACGCGCCAGCGTGCTGTCGTCCAGCGCCAGTGCACGGCGGCGGCTGGCACTGCCCGCCAGATTTTTGGGCGCGGTCAGCATCAACATCCAGCGCAGGTCGGACGCCGCCACCACATGCAGCGTGCCGCGCATCGGCCAGCTGCGCACAATCTTGCCGGCATCAAAAGCCTGCACCACATCGGCCTCGGTGGCGTGTGGCATGCGCAGGGCAATCGACCACTTCGCGCCAGGGTAGTCCTGCCCTTGCAGGCCACCCAGCCAGGCCACCACCTGTTCGGGTTGGGTCAGGCGCGGCAGGGCGATGTGCTGGTGCTGCAGGCGCAGGGCGGGGATGTTCATGGTGGCGGGTCTTTGATGCGGCGGGCCCTCTTCATGCCATCGGTGCACGGGTCTGGAAGAGGTGAATGTTGGGGCCACGCAAATTATCCTATTCCACTCGTCAAAATCCAGCGTTGATCAGAGTGACGGCAGCCACGGTGATGGTGGCCCCCAGGAGTAGTTGCCATGAAATTGCCTCATGCAAAAACACACTGGCTCCGACAAACCCAAACAGCGGCACCAGGTTCAAAAAGCTGCCCGCCACACTGGCGCTGATGATTCTGAGTGCGGCCATGTACAGCGAAAACGCCAAGGCGTACTGAACCACGCCCGAGCTGGCGGCCAAGAGCCAGAGTTCGGGTGCGGTGGGCAGGCTGTGTGATGCGGGTCGCCACATCCATTCAAATGGCAGCATCAGCAGCGCAAAACCCAGCGCCACGGTTTGCTGCCAGGCCACGATGGTGATCGGGTCGGCATCGGCGGCAATACGCGCAGACAGCACCACGTACAGTGCGGCGCAGGCTGAGCCCGCAAACACCAGCGCATTGCCCCACATGGCCTTGCTGCTGGCATCTGCCACGCTGGCCCCGAGCGCCAGGTACAAGCCCCCTACGGCCAAAAGCGACAGCAGCACAAAGCGCACACTGAGCCGCTCGCCAAACAGCAGTGCTGACAGCGCCATGATCATCAGTGACTCGGTGCTCAAAATCAGCGTGGAGGTGCTGGCTTGGGTGTGCTCCAGCCCGATCAGCTCCAGCAGGTAGGCCAGACCCGGCTCCAGCAAACCCAATGCCGCAAACCGTGCCACCGTGCGAAAAGAAAGCGGCTGCGAGGGTTTCTTGCGGACATAAACCATCACCCAAAGGCAAGTCACACTGGCAGCGAGCTGCACCACCAACAGAAAGATCGGGGCAAACGCATCCAGTACGCCTTTCGACATGACGGTGGACATGCCCCACGACAGCGCGGCCAGTATGGCCAAAACAGTGCCACTGGAAACCGTGTTGCGCGGCTGGTGTGACATGGCGCGTCAGCTTGGCTGTGCCTGGCCACACTCTTTGCACTCCACTGGGCAGCCTTGGGCCAGGCAGTCGGCCTCGTCACACAGGCGGCAGATTTTCAGGGCGTGGGCGGCATCACGTGTCTCGTGCCACAGAATTTTGAGGGCCAGAGCCTCGAACTGGCGCAGCTCACGGGCACTCAAGGGCTGGAGCATTTGACTCAGTGCCTGCTGGCGCTGGTGCAAGGCTTGCGCCACCGCGTCATGGCCCTCGGTGCTCAGGGTCAGTGCGACGCTGCGCCGGTCTGTGCCCGTCGTTTTGGTCAGCAAACCCGAGTGCATCAGGCCGGCCACCACCCGCACTGTGGCGGGGTGCGACAAGCCGAGGTTGGCACGCAGCGCATCAATTGAGCAGCCTGGGTATTTGCTGAGCGCCAGCAACGCCGCGCGGGTGGTGAGCGTATCGACGGGCTCGTTACGCAGCTTGTCCATGGTGGCCAAAGCCAGGGCTCCCAGCAGGTTGATGGAGCGGGGTATCGACAGGATGGGGTTGGTATATGAATGCATAGTGCATATATTAACCGGCCAATGAACTTGGCGCTGATCGGGTGTTATGCCGGGATGTACAAGGGCGGCTAGCCCGCGGGTGGTAGGCCATTGTCATGCTGGCATCTCTTGTCAAATGGCATAGGAATAGCCAGTGATTGGGGTCGCTCAGTTGACCTTTCTCTCGTCAACCCGGATAAGCCGAAAACTGATCCGCCACCATCCACCAGCAGCCCTGTTCGCGCACAAGGAACAACAGGTCGCGCCCGCCCATCTGGATGCGCTGGCCACCCATCGTGAAGGCCATGTCAAAGTAATAGCTCACCACGGCAGACTCGCCGTAGACCTGGATCAACGGCTCGGTCTCGGTCCAGTGGTGGATGGTGGCGGCCTGGGCAAAGCCTTTCCAGCCCGCCAGGCACTCGGCTTGACCCAGGCGGCGCAGCCGGTCGGTGGCGGTGATGGCGACCATGTGGGGGTGAAAGAAGTTCACCAGATCGTCCGGGTTGCCTTGGGTCCAGGCATCGTTCATGGCGCGTACCGTGCGCCAGATGTCTTGCTGAGTTGGGGTGTCAAAGTGAGGGTTCATGGGGTTCCTTGAAGGGTGAAGAAGACTGCAATGGTGCGCGTTGAAGGAGCTGGTGTGAAGTGGCAGAATTGCCAAAAATTTAGGGCAAACATGCCAAACCACACCATTGCACTGTTGATCGAACCTGGCTCCACCCTGTCCAGCGTGATGACCTCGCTGGACATGATGAGCATTGCCCGGCGCTACCCGCAGGCGCAGGACTGCCGGGTGGATGTGCTGTCCACCTCCGGCGGCCCGGTGGCGCTGGCCCATGGGGTGCAGGTGCAGACACAAGCCCTGCCGCAAACGCTGGCCGACTACGCCGCCGTCATCCTGCCCGGCTTTCTGGCCGAAGACCTGCCGTCTCTGACGCAGCAGTTGCACAGCGTCTGGCAACCGGTGCTGGATCGGCTGCCCACGGTGCGCGCTGACGCGCTGCTGGCGGCCAGTTGTTACGGCACGTTTGTTCTGGCAGAGAGCGGCTTGCTTGATGGCTGTGCAGCCACCACCACCTGGTGGCTGCAAGCCGCGTTTGCCGCAGCCTACCCGCGGGTCAAACTCGATGCCGACCGCGCCCTGGTGGACGGCGGGCGGGTGCTCACCGCCGGGGCCATGACGGCGCACACCGATTTGTCGCTGCACGTGCTGCGCCGCCTGTTTGGTGCGGAGCTGGCCCGCAGTGTTGGCGGCATCTTGCTGGTGGACGGGGCCAGAACTTCGCAGCGGCCTTTCATGGCCTTGCCGCGCCACTTTGCCGACCCGCTGGCGCAGCAGGCTGCCGACTGGCTGGCCGAGCGCTACCGCCAACCCTGCACCTGCGATGAGTTGGCGGCGGCCCTGCATGTGAGTTACCGCACGCTGCACCGGCGTTTTCAGGCGGCGGTGGGCATGGCCCCGCTGGCCTATTTGCAAGCGCTGCGGGTAGAGCAGGCCAAAACGCTGCTGGAGGACAGCCGCATGAGTCTGGAGCAGATTGTGGAAAGCGTTGGCTACAGCGACCTGAGCGCCTTTCGCCAGCTGTTCACCCGCACCGCCGGGCTGAGCCCGGCGCAATACCGGGAGCGGTTTCGGCATCCGCCTGTTCTGAACCCGTCAACTTGATCGAATCGCGACAATGCTTGCGCGGCACAGAACAGCACGTCAACACCAAGCTCACCACAATAAAACCTTCTTCACTCCACAAGCTTGA
>JAQTSL010000343.1 GCA_028711355.1 Rhodoferax sp. | reverse complement strand
CGCCCATGATGCGGGCGAAGTCAATGGCGTTTTGCACGATGTCAATTTTTTCTTGCAACGACGGGCGAATGTTCAGCGCGGCGTCGGTGATCAGCAACGGCTTGTGATAGAGCGGAACATCAAAGCGAAACACGTGCGACATCCGCCGCCCGGTGCGCAACGACGGTTGCGCCAGCACCGCGCGAACCAGCTCGTCGGTGTGCAGGCTGCCCTTCATCAGCATCTCGACCTCGCCCCTGGCCGCCATTTCGGCGGCCTTTTCGGCAGCGGCATGGCTATGCGGCTGCGGCACGATTTCTGCCCCATTCAGATCAATCCCGGCTTCGGCCGCCACCCGCTGAATACGTTCTTCAGGCCCGATCAGCACCGGCACGATGAGCCCAAAGCGCGCGGCATCCATGGCGCCGCTGAGCGAACCAGCGTCACACGGGTGTACCACCGCGCAACGGACCGCTGCCAGATTTTGGCCCAGCGCCAGCAATTGCTTGAACCGTGCTTGCGGGTCAAACACCTGAATTTGAGGTGCGACCACCCGCGGCTGACGCACCTTGATCGTCGGTGCCAGCACCCGCGCGGTGCCGCTCAGTACGCACACACCGCGTTGGTTAAGTACCTGGCAGTCCAGCTCCAGGCTGTGGTCCTGCCCGTTCTTGGATGTCACCGTGACGGTCACCGTCAGCGTATCTCCAACACGCACCGGCGTGACAAAGTGCAGCGCCTGGTCCAAATAAATCGTTCCCGGCCCCGGAAACTGCGTGCCCAGCAGCGCCGATATCAACGCGCCGCTCCACATGCCGTGTGCAATGACGCCGTGAAAAAGTGTGTCGTTGGCGTATTCCGGGTCCAGATGCGCTGGATTGGTATCACCGGAAACGGCGGCAAAGGCCCGGATGTCCTCCAGCGTCAAAGTGCGCAGCAAACGCGCCGACTGCCCAACCGAAATTTCATCAAATACAAAGTTCTCGGTCAGCTCGTTGTCGATCTCGATGTTCATGATGACTTTTTCAAATAACAAATCATTAACGCAGCTTCCAGTCTTGCTCATGCCAGCCGTCAGCGCCGGGCTTGAAACCGCGCTCAAGCAAGTGCTGGTGCGCTTGTTCCATTAACTCGCGCGTGATGGCAAGACCGTTGCATTCGAGGCTGCTGCTTTCCAACCGATAACGCAGTACCACCAGCGCTCGCAATTCTTCTTTCAAATACGTGACCCGTCGCTCGGTCGTCAACATTGGAACGGTAGCAGCACCGCCAGACGTACGTCTGCGCTCGACAGGTACTGGCGCGGCCACCGGTTGCGCCAACAGCTTGGTCAGCGTTTCCTCACGATCAAGATCGATCCCCAACCCGATCGCCAAACGCGCAATGCGGGCATTGAGCGTCTCCATCGATGCAGCCAGACGTGCAGTAGGGTCGTCTTGCATATTGATAATTAATGAAAATGGAGGGCGTAACCTTCAACCCAGACTGTTCACTGGCGTTTGGAGGGCAAGCGGATGCAGTGGCGAGGCAGTTTTGGCAAAAACCCAAGTCAGGGCCCGACTGAGGCACAGGTAGCCGTAGCTACAGGCAACAAAGAGGGCCCAAAATGGCCGCCAATGCGCCGCTTGCACCCAAACAGCACCAACGGTGCGCCCAATGGACAATCTGGGTTCAAACCGGCCCCACAGGATCAGGTGTCGTACCTTTTGCATGACTCGAATTCTAGGGTAATCCCTTGCAGCCTGTCGGACTTTCGGCATCGAAGCGAAATTCGGCCCCAGCGAGGACAGTTTTTGCCGGATTTGCAGACCCATAACCGTAGCGATGGATCAAAAAACCGGTGTTCTCGAAGAGCGGCGAAGCCAAAAATGGACCGCTGCGGTCGGATTGCAGCAGCTGTACCGAAAGTCCGACAGGCTGCTAGGACAGTGCCAACATTCTGAGCGATACCTTGCGTTAACGTGAAAAAGCGGTGCTGTCATCCCGGGCTCGACCCGGGATCCATGAATTCGGGGCCATGATTGCGGGTCGTGGCCCGCAATGACAACCATTTTGCATGCTTCGGGGTGGCTTCAATGCCATGAACGTTAGCGCAAAGCAACTGCAAAGCCTGATTGGCAGGGCCAGTTCAGTCGCCTTACAGAAACCAAAAAAAACCCGCCGAAGCGGGTTTTTTTTGGATGTGATGCGCGCCGAGCTTATTTGCCACGCGTGCCCACGACTTCAACCTCGACACGACGGTTCTTGGAACGACCGGCCGAAGTCTTGTTGTCGGCGACGGGTTGCTTTTCACCCTTGCCCTCGGTATAGACGCGATTCTTTTCGATACCCTTGGACACCAGATACGCCTTGACTGCTTCAGAACGCTTGACCGACAGTTTTTGGTTGTAAGCGTCTGCACCGACCGCATCAGTATGGCCAACGGCAATAATGACTTCCAGGTTGATGCCCTTTACCTTGCCAACCAGATCATCCAGCTTGGCTTTGCCTTCGGGCTTGAGCACGGCCTTGTCGAAATCAAAGAACGCATCAGCAGCGTAAGTCACTTTGGCCGGGGCAACAGGCACAACCACCGGTGCCGGTGCTGGCTTGGGAGCTGGCGCAGCCACAGGCGCTGGTGCCGGAGCCGGTGCGGGAGCGGCCTTGGCCGGTGCAGCCTTGGGCGCGACGATCGCACCATCGCAGCCAACAGCAGCCGTAGCAGGGGTCCAGTTGGCATCACGCCAGCACAATTCGCTGGTGCCGTTTTTCCACACGGTACCGTCGGTGGCACGCCAGTTATCAATGGCTTGGGCTCCTGCGGAAGCGGCAACAGCTGCGGTCGCGATCAACATCGCCAATTTGCTCAGTTTTTTCATGATTCTCCTAAGGACAAAAGCCGCAGCAGTGCGGCGGGCTAATTAGTGGCGTCCAAGGTGCCTATCACACTGAACGTTGCGCTCATTGTGCCACAGCCAACCACCGACAATCAAACGATCCTGGGTTGGATCTGCCCAAAGCAGGCACGACAAACCAATTTGCCATGAAACGTTGCCACCCGGCCACAGCCCCACGCTTAAAATGCTCGCTCACTCCTGATCTTGCCTGAACCCAAGCCTGCTCCATGACCCAATTCGCCAAAGAAACCGTGCCCACCAGTCTTGCCGACGAAATGCGGCGCAGCTACCTGGACTACGCGATGAGCGTGATCGTGGGCCGTGCCCTGCCAGACGCACGCGATGGCCTCAAACCCGTGCATCGGCGTGTGCTGTTCGCCATGCACGAGTTGGGCAACGACTGGAACAAGGCATATAAGAAGTCAGCACGTATTGTGGGCGACGTGATTGGTAAGTATCACCCGCACGGCGACAGCGCGGTCTATGACACCATCGTGCGTATGGCGCAAAATTTTTCTCTGCGCCATATGCTGGTCGATGGCCAGGGCAACTTTGGTTCGGTTGACGGCGACAGCGCAGCCGCCATGCGCTACACCGAAATCCGCCTGGCCAAGATCGCCCACGAAATGTTGGCCGACATCGACAAGGAAACGGTTGACTTTGGTCCCAATTACGACGGCTCTGAAAAGGAACCTTTGGTGTTGCCGGCGCGCCTGCCAAATTTGCTGATCAATGGCAGCGCTGGCATTGCAGTCGGTATGGCCACCAACATTGCGCCGCACAACTTGAACGAAGTGGTGGACGCCTGCCTGCATCTGCTGAAAAGCCCGGACGCGACCATTGACGAGTTGATGGAGATCATCCCGGCGCCCGATTTCCCCACCGCCG
>JAQTSL010000342.1 GCA_028711355.1 Rhodoferax sp. | reverse complement strand
AAACGCAGGGCGTGGCAGATCTGACCCAGGCGGCGCAGGCTTTCAAAGCCAATGTGCTGATCAACAACGCCGGCGTCAGCGCCTTTGGACTGTTGCAGGAACAAACCTGGGACACGATTGAGCAGGTGCTGCAAACCAACCTGTCGGCGCCGATGCGGCTGACCCATGCCTTGCTGCCCCACCTGCGCAGCCAGCCACAGGCCAGCATTGTCAACATCGGTTCGGCCTTTGGCAGCTTGCCCTTTGCCGGTTTTGCCGCCTATTCCAGCGCCAAAGCCGGCCTGCGCGGGTTTTCACAAAGCTTGCGCCGGGAATTGACCAACACCCAGGTTCAGGTGTTGCACGTGGCCCCGCGTGCCATCAACACCGCGCTCAACAGCCCGGCCGTGAATGCCCTCAACCGCGCATTAGGCAACACCAGTGACAACCCCGACACGGTAGCCACCCTCGTGTTGAATGCGATGGCCCAGAACCGCAGCGAGTTGCACATCGGCTTTCCAGAGCGCTTGTTTGCCTGGCTCAATGGTTTTGCACCTGCTTTGATCGACCGCGGCCTGGCTGGCAAGCTGGCCACCATCCAACAACATGCCCAAATACCTCAACCCTGACCGACCCATCATGAAAAAAACCTTTATCCACCTTCCGCTGGCCACCCTGCTTCTGAGCGCCGGCCTGTGTTTTGCCAGCAACAACGGCACGCTGGTGCGCCCGATCCAGGACCAATGGGCCCAGATCAAATACAAGCAAGATGCCAAGCAACACGCTGACGCTTATCGCGCCCTGGCAGAACAGGCTGGCAAGCTGGCTGAAAGCCATCCCACCCTGGCCGAACCGCTGATCTGGCAAGGCATCGCCGTCTCCAGCGAAGCCGGTGCCAAAGGTGGCCTGGGCGCACTGTCACTGGCCAAACAAGCCAAACTGCTGTTTGAGCAAGCCATTCAACTCGACGGCAGCGCCCTCGATGGCTCGGCCTACACCAGCCTGGCCACCTTGTATGCCAAGGTGCCCGGCTGGCCGCTGGGCTTTGGCGACAAGGCCCGGGCCGACGAGCTGTTCAAAAAAGCCCTGGCTTTGAATCCGCAAGGCATTGACAGCAACTTTTTGTACGCCGACTTCCTGGCCGATCAGGGCAAAAAAACAGAGGCCGCCCAACACCTGGATGCCGCCCTCAAAGCCTCCCCACGACCTGGGCGTGAACTGGCCGATGCGGGCCGCAAACGGGAGATTGAGGTCTTGCTGAAAAAGCTTAACCCCTGAAAGTTATAGCAAATCAGGCTCTAGAGCTTATACAATATGCGTAAACAGCTATAATTAAAATAGCTGTCGAAAACTATCCCAAGCAGACTACTTGCTGCTGGGTGTCACCCGGAACCAGGCCGCGTACATGGCGGGCAGGGCCAGCAGGGTCAGTACCGTGGCCACGATCAGGCCGCCCATGATGGCCACCGCCATCGGCCCCCAGAACACCGAGCGGCTCAAGGGGATCATCGCCAGCACAGCGGCAGCGGCGGTCAGCACAATCGGGCGCAGACGCCGGGTGGCAGCGCCCACAATGGCCTGCCAGGCCAACACGCCCCGCGCGCGGTCTTGCTCGATCTGGTCGATCAAAATGACCGAGTTGCGCTGAATCATGCCCATCAGCGCAATCACCCCCAACAACGCTACAAAACCAAACGGCCGGTTCAGCAGCAGTAGTGCACCTGCCACCCCGGCAATGCCTAACGGTCCGGTCAGAAATACCAGCACTGCGCGGCTAAAGCTGTGCAATTGAAGCATTAACAACGTAAAGGTAATAAACAGCATGACCGGAATGCCCGCAGCGATGCTGGACGAGCCCTTGGCGCTTTCGGCGACTGCGCCCGCTACTTCGATAAAGTAGGCGCCGTCACCCGTCTGCGCCCAACCCGACTCCAGTGCGCGCAGTTGCGGCAGCAGCTCATTGGTAACCGTTGCACCCTGCAAACCTTGCGCAATGTCGCTCTGCACCGTGATGGCGTAGTCACGCCCTTCGCGCCACAGGACGCCCGGCTCCCAGCCAAACACCGGTTTGGCAATCTGTGTCAGCGGGATCGACTTGCCCGATGCCGTTGGCAAATAGGCATTCGCAATATCGGTGATTGCATTGCGTTCGTCCAGCGGCTGTCGCAAAACGATGTCAATCAACTTGTCGCCCTCGCGGTACTGGCCTACCGTGGCACCGTTGAGCAAGGTGCGCGCGGCCTGCGCGATTGACTGGCTGGTGACACCCAATGCACGCGCCTTGGCCTGATCCACCTCCAGGCGCATCACCTTGATCGATTCGTTCCAGTTGTCGTTGACACCGCGCGTATTTGCGCTCTGGCGCATGATGGCTTTAACCTGGTCGGCGCGCTGGCGCAGCAACAGCGGGTCAGGACCCATCACCCGAAACTGCACTGGATACGCCACCGGCGGCCCGTTGGCCAGCAGCTTGACGCGCCCACGCACCTCGGGAAACTCTTGCGCCAGCAACTCGGGCAATATTTGCAGCAAGGTCTGGCGCGTCGGAATATCTTTCGGCAAAACAATCATCTGAGACACGTTGGTCTGCGGGAAAACCTGCTCGAGCGGCAGGTAAAAACGCGGCACACCACTGCCCACCCACTGCGCTATTGACGTGACCCCCGGCTCGTGCATCAGGCGCGCCTCGACACGCTTGGCCACGTCTTCCGTCTGCGCAAACGCCGTGCCCTCGGGCGACCACAGCTCAACCGTGATCTCGGGGCGGCTGGAATCCGGAAAGAACTGTTGTTGCACCTGGCTCATGCCGACAATGCCCAGCCCAAACAGTGCGAGCGTAGCGCCAATAGTGACCCAGCGATGGCGCACACACGCATTTACCGCACGGTCAAAGGCGCGATAAAACGGCGTGTCGTACAGATCGCGCTGCCCCGGCACCGTGTTATCACTGATGGCCAGATGCGGCGGTCTTTTCAGCAGACGCACGCCCAGAAACGGCACAAACATGACTGACACGATCCAGCTCAACACTAGCGCAATCACGGTCACCGCAAAAATGGCAAAGGTGTATTCGCCCACGGATGAGCGGGCAATGCCAATCGGCAAAAAGCCCGCTGCCGTGATCAGCGTGCCGGTAAGCATCGGCATGGCGGTGATTTCATAGGCAAAGGTAGCGGCGCGCACCTTGTCAAAACCCTCTTCCATCTTGCGCACCATCATCTCCACCGCAATGATGGCGTCGTCCACCAGCAGACCGAGCGCAATGATCAGCGAGCCCAGCGAGATTTTGTGCAGCCCGATGCCCCAGTAGTTCATGGCCAGAAATGTCATGGTCAGCACCAGTGGAATGGTGATGCCCACCACCAGGCCGGGGCGCAGGTCCAGCGTCCAGCGCCGCCACAGCGGCGGCTGACCAGCGCGCTTGTGCAGCCCCAGGCTGAGAAAGCTCACCGCCAGCACAATCACCACCGCCTCAATCAGCACCTTGACAAACTCATTGACTGAGCTGGCCACCGAGCTGGGCTGGTCCTGAATCTGCGCCAGCGTCACGCCCACCGGCAGCGTCTGCCCGAGGTGCTGCACGACACCAGTGAGCGCTTTGCCCAGCGTGATGATGTCGCCGCCCTTGGCCATCGACACGCCAATGGCAATGACTTCTTGCCCCTGAAAGCGCACTTTGACCGACGGCGGATCCACATAACCGCGCTGGATACCGGCCAGATCACCCAGGCGCAACTGTTGGCCCGACGCGCCCCGGATCGGCATCGCT
>JAQTSL010000048.1 GCA_028711355.1 Rhodoferax sp. | reverse complement strand
CTACCGGGGCAACCGTGACGATGACGGCCATGTCTTCGGATCAAACCAATCGTGTCTCTGTTGTGACTGCTACTTGCACCAGTTGTGCTGCAAGCCCTGCAACCAGTCAGATTAATGTAGTTGGCGCCAGCATTACTTTAGCTAATTCTGGCAGCTCGTCTTTGTCAATTGGTGGTGGCTCCGCCACGCTGACTGCTACTGTGAAGAACTTCGCAGGTGTTGGGATTGCGGACGTAGATGTGTCATTTGCGGCAACTGATCCTTTGGTATTGGGTTTGGATGTGGCTTCTGCAAAGACCAATAGTTCAGGTGTTGCTCAGGTTGTTGTTTCTGGGCTTAGCGCGGGTAATGCCATGGTCAATGTGACTGCGCTTGGAAATGCCAAGTCGCAATCGTATTCAAGTGCGGCGGCAACGGCCGTATTGGCGATTACTTCCCCAACAAACCAGTCCCTCCTGAAGACCACTGACACCGCAACGATTGTGGTAACTGCCCCTACCACTGCAAATCAGGTCACCTTTGGAACTACTTTAGGGCGCTTTGGTAACGGTCAGTCCAGTCAAATTGTGGCAAAACCGGCTGCATTCAGCGCAGCACTTACATTTACCCAGGCTGGTACTGCCTCCGTCACGGTGATTGATGATTTAGGCAACACCGCGAATCTGGTGTTGTATGTGTCACCGCCTGTAGCCAACAAAATATTGCTGAACGCCAGTCAAACCACGGTGCCCGTGTCAGTGGCGAATGGCACACAGAGCTCTTTGACGCTGACAGCGCGTGCACTTTTTACTGATGGAACTTCTGATCAGGCAGTTGCCAATGTTCCAATACAGTTTTCCATGACGGGTGGTCCCAACTCGGGCGAGTTTTTGTCGCCTGCGCTGGTTATCAGCAATAGTGCTGGTATTGCTGTTGCCACATTTACATCAGGAGCAACAGCGTCCATCACGAATGGGATTACTGTTACGGCAGCCATTCCCGCTACAACTGTTACAACAGGGACTTTGCCCTCTGGAAATAGCGCTAGCCTGACGGTCGGTGGGCAGGCACTGTCGGTGGCTTTTGGCCCGGCTTCTGTTTTGGGTGAAAGCGCTGATAAAACGTTGTATGTGCATGCTTATTCTGTTCAAGTGACCGATGCAAACAATAATCCTGTTGCCAATCAATTAGTGACACTGCGGATGCGTCCGGTGGCCTTTAGTCTTGGCTCACCGTGCAATGTAACGGCAACTTATTGTTCTGAAGACTACAACGGGAATGGTTCGTTGGATACCGGTGAAGATAGTGTGCGAGTAGCCACAACACTCGCAACCGCCGCGAATTGTCCTGCCACTGCTGCTACAGTTGCATCATTAAACCCAACTATTGGCGACATCAATTTTGCTAATAATCGGACAACTGATACCTTTTTGACCCCTTCCAATTCAGATGCTGGGAGTGTGCCATCTACTGTGACAACCGATGCAAATGGAATCGCTGCATTTAATCTGACCTACTTAAAAGGTTCGGCTTTCTGGAATATCAACAGATTAACTGCCACCGTAAGTTCGAATGGAACCGAAACTACCAAGTCGGTTATTTTTCGGCTTAGTCCTAGCGCTACAGATTACGAACCAGATGTTGTTACCGTTGATCCGACGACCGGTATAGTTACAACTACTCTAGGTTTTTGCTATTTACCTGCGTCACCGTACTCTTACTAATAAGATTACCGTGAATCGCTAACTTGGCGAGCGAAAAGGGGGGACGTTACCCCAATGCCAGGCCGTGGAAAAGGGTGGAAAAGGGGTGGAAAAGGGGACGTTACCCTTTTTTGGAAAAGGGGACGTTACCCTTTTTAATCACGTCTGTGCCCTAATGGATTTTCCCGGATTAAATATTCCTGCCGGCTGAAGCGAAACTTGTGCACCCGAATTCCTGCCAGATCGCCAACCTTGAGTTCACCGATTTCAGGATCATCACAAACGGCATCCACTTCATCTTCAATTACCAACGGCAAAGGCTTGTTGCCTGGATTGAAAAATATCCGCTCAATGTCAGTGTGGCGCAAATCCTGAAAGTCTTGAGTGCTTTGGACGCAAGTATGGCCGTGATGGTCGATCCTAAACTGGTGTGCGGCGGTAACTGAGTTGGCTGGCCTGACCGCGTTTGTCGCGGACAGGGGCCGAAATTTCCGACGGGACGCAGCAAAAAAGCCAGCGTTGTCACTTCTATTCGCAGTTACACCAGCAGCGCGTTGACCCGCTTGACGTAAGCGGCCGGGTCAGCCGGCAAGCCGCCTTCGGCCAGCAGCGCCTGGTCGAACAGGATGTGCGCCAGGTCATAAAAGTTGGGCGAGCCGTCGAGCTTTTTCACCAGCGGGTGATGCGCGTTGATTTCCAGCACCGGTTTGACTTCAGGCGCGGTTTGACCGGCTTGTTTGAGCATGCGCGCCAACTGCGTGCTCATGCCGTTGTCTTGCACCACCAGGCAGGCCGGGCTGTCCACCAGACGGGTGGTGACACGCACGTCTTCGGCTTTGTCTTTGAGCGCTTCCTTGATCTTGGCCAGCAGCGGCTTGAAGGACTCGGCGGCTTCTTCGGCGGCTTTTTTTTCGGCTTCGTCTTGCAGCTTGCCCAGATCCACCGCACCCTTGGCCACGCTTTGCAGCGCGGTGCCGTCAAATTCGTGCACGTAGTTCAGCGCCCATTCATCGACGCGGTCGGTCATCAACAGCACTTCGATGCCTTTTTTCTTGAACACTTCCAGTTGCGGGCTGTTCTTGGCGGCGGCCAGTGTGTCGGCGGTGATGTAGTAGATGGCCTCTTGTCCTTCTTTCATGCGCGCTTTGTAATCGGCAAAGCTGACGCTGACCGTGTCGGTGCTGCTGGAGGCAAAGCGCAGCAGCGTGGCAATGCGGTCTTTGTTGGCGTAGTCTTCGCCCAGTCCTTCTTTGAGCACCGCGCCAAATTCGGCGTAGAACTTGGTATATTTGCCGGCGTTTTTCTCGGTTTCGGCCTTTTCCTCAGCGGTCTGCACGTCGGTGACAGCATCGGCCGACTTGTCAGCACCCTCGACGGCGGGCTCTGGCGCCTTGTCATTTTTTGCCAGGTCCTCCAGCATGCCCAGCACGCGTTTGGTACAGCCTTCACGGATGGCTTTCACGTCGCGGCTTTCTTGCAGCAGCTCACGGCTCACGTTGAGCGGCAGGTCAGCCGAGTCCACCACGCCTTTGACAAAGCGCAGGTAAGTGGGTAGCAGCGCCTCGGCATCATCCATGATGAAGACGCGCTTGACATACAGCTTGACACCGGCGGACTTGTCGCGGTTGTACAAATCAAACGGCGCTTTGCCGGGGATGTACAGCAGTTGGGTGTATTCGGTGCTGCCTTCGACCCGATTGTGGGTGTGTGCCAGTGGCGCTTCAAAGTCGTGGCTGATTTGTTTGTAAAACTCGTTGTATTGGTCGGCCGTGATGTCTTTTTTGGCGCGCGCCCAGATCGCGTTGGCCTTGTTGATGGTTTCCCAGTCGCCGGTTTTGACCATGGCGCCGGGTTGGCGGCCGCCTTCTTCGTCTTTGGGGTTGATCAGTTCGCCGTCTTTCCACTCTTCTTTTTCCATCAGGATCGGCAGGCTGATGTGGTCCGAGTATTTGTTGATGATGCTTTTGAGCTTCCAGGCTGACGCGTAATCCAGCGCGTCGTCATTCAGGTGCAGCGTGACGCTGGTGCCGCGCTGCGGGTGGCTGATCGATTCGACTTCAAAGTCGCCGGCGCCGACGCGGATCCAGCGTACACCTTCTTCGGACTTCATGCCGGCGCGGCGCGACTCCACGGTAATTTTGTCGGCGACGATAAAGCCGCTGTAAAAGCCGACGCCAAACTGGCCGATCAGTTGCGAGTCGGCCTTTTGGTCACCGCTCAACTTTGATACAAAGTCTTTGGTGCCGCTCTTGGCGATGGTGCCCAGGTGATCAATCGCCTCTTGCGTGCTCATGCCGATGCCGTTGTCGCTGATGGTGAGTGTTTTGGCGTCTTTGTCGAACGTGACCTTGACCTTGAGCTCAGTGTCGCTCTCATACAGGCCGCTGTCGTTGATGGCTTCAAAGCGCAGCTTATCGCAGGCGTCCGACGCGTTGCTGATTAACTCGCGCAGGAAAATTTCTTTGTTGGAATAGAGCGAATGAGTCACTAGGTGCAATAGTTGTGCTACTTCGGCCTGAAAGGAAAGGGTTTGTTTGGTCATGATGTGGATATTGGGAAAGGGTTAAATTGACGACAGCGCACGCCAGCCATGCCGGTGCTACAGACCATCAGGGGCGGTAGTTTGGGGGCGATTGGCCCGATTTCAAGAAGCCTCGCCCGGTTAACTCGGTCACTGTGAAGCGTCCGTTTGAACATTTGGCTAGGTTTTTGCAGGCAACCACGCAGATTTGCTGGCGTGTGCAAAGACCCACGGCTTGAGTGCTTCGTCCATGCGCGTTTGCCAGCCTGCACCGTCGGACTTAGAGTAGGCAAGAACTTCGGGGCTATAGCGCACGCTGACCAATTGCTTGACCGGTGAACGTTGAGTCCCGCGCCGTCCAAGTTTGCGCTTGGCCGCAACTGCTGCCCGAGCCGCCTGATAGCCGCCGCTGACCAGCACAGCACCATCCCATTGGGCAAGCTCTTGGGTTGTCAGGGGTCGATCAACGCCAGGCGCCTGCGCAATGACCGCTGCCCAATTTGGCATATGTGAATATGTAGCTACAAAATGATTTGCAAGCGATCCAAAAGGAAGACGTGCGTCATGTCAGGCCAGCCATTGCAACAGTTGTTGGGTTATCGCCGGGCTGCTGAGCAAGGCCAAATGGCTGGTGCGGTAGGCGATGAATTGACGCGCTGGCGCAAACTGTAGGCAGTGGGCGGGTGTGTCGTGCTGGCCCAGGGCGCTGCGCAACGGCACCAGGCCATCACCGACCAGTTGATCGGCCAGATGGCTGTGCTTGGCGGCTGTGCTGGCGGCCACCGTGAAGCAGGCCACGCCATCTGGCAGCGGCATCGGAGTGCGGTGGTCCGGCTGGCGGCGAAAGCGGTCGTGGCCGTGCCAGTCCTGGTTGCGCACCAGGCCATAGCGCAGGTCGGTGATACCGGCGCTGCGCAGTTGCGCCAGTTTGGCAAACGGCCGACTGTAGGGTGTGCTGCCCAACAGCAGATCGACCCAGTTGCCGGCGCGCTCCAGCGGTGCGCCGTGTTGCGGGGTGCCCAAAAAAAAGATATTTTTCAACTGCTGGGGCCAACGCATGCCGGCTGAAGTGGCCTGGCTGACCGCACTGCGAATCACCAGCCCGCCCATGCTGTGCGCAAGCACCGTCAGTTCGGTCACCGCTGTCGGCCAGTGCGCCAGCAGTTGCTCCAGTTGCGCTGCCAGTGCCAGGCCGTTGTCTGAAATATGCAGGCCCGTGTTGTAGCGCAGGTAAACCGGGGTAGCGCCGCCAGCATCGGCCAGCGCAGTGGCGTGGTTGGCGTGCGCCGGTGTGCCAGTTGCGCTGGGCATCGTCCATTGCAAGTCATTCATGCACAGTCCATGGATCACCAGCAGCACTTTGGCGCTGACTTGGGGCAGTTGTTGCTTGAGAGTCAAATCAGGCTGTAGCGCTCTGGAATAGTGCGTGAGTCGCTCTTGATAACGTAGCGTCATGGGCAGCGCCAGTGGGTTGGCACTGGCCGTCAGCCGGTCGCCCATGACGCCGTTGAGGGCGGCGATGACAGCCACGCGCTCAGGCGATTCGTCGCCTACGGTCTCTAAGCGTCGCAGCGTTGGCTCCAGCCGGGTCAGGGCAGCGTCCAGCCCGCGGCCAATCAGACCGGTCGCGCTGTGGATGCTTTGGTAAATCAGCCCGGTCAGACCGCGTGTTTGGTCTGGGGCGGCGCCGCCGGGCGCGCCCAGCGTGCGCCAGACCGACTGGTGAACACCCTCGCTGATGTCGGTGATGGCGTGTGTCGCCTGCGTGGCCAACAGCGCTGCCGCGCGCAGGTCAGAGGCGCGCAGGTGACGCGTCAAGCGTGCTATCGGTGGGGTCGGGGAAGTTGCCATACCGATCATTGTGGGTCTGGCGCCGGGGCGTCGGTAGGGGATGCGGTCTAACTGGCGCCAGAGAGCTTCTAGTCAGTTGGGGTCAGTGCAAAATTGCTTCGCAGTTCTTGGTCTGACCTCAATTTCGCACAAACCGCTCAAACTCGTCGGGCGGCAGGGCTTTGGCAAACAGGTAGCCTTGGGCAAAGTCGCAACCCATGGCTTGCAGCAAGTCGCGCTGCACCGCAGTTTCTACCCCTTCGGCAATCACCCGCAGGCCGAGCTTGTGCGCCATCACCACGATCGCCTCGCACAGCGCGTGGTCGCTGGTTTGCAGGCCCAGGTTGCGCACAAAAGAGCGGTCGATTTTCAGGTAATCAATGTCGAGTTGCTTGAGGTAAGCCATGGCCGAATAGCCGGTGCCAAAGTCGTCAATGGCCACCTGGATGCCCGCATCGCGGTAGGCCAGCAGCTCGGCGGTCACGGCGGCAGACTTGTCCAGCAACAGGCCTTCGGTGATTTCCAGCACCACAGCAGCACCACTGAGCTGCTGCGCCTGCATATGTGCCCGCCAATGAAACTGCTCCGCGCCAGTTTGCAGTTGCAGTGGCGACAGGTTCACGCTGACCTGAAAACCGGGGTCCAACCGGGTGCGCCAGGCTTTGGCCTGGGCGCAGGCTTGGGCAAACACCCAGTCGCCTAACGCGTGGATCAGGCCGCAGTCTTCGGCAACGGGGATGAATTCTGCCGGGCCGACCGTGCCGCGCACCGGGTGGGTCCAGCGCAACAGCGCTTCGGCTTTGTGAATCTGGCCACTGGGCAGCGCCACGATGGGTTGGTAGTGCAGCACAAACTGCTGCTCGGCCAGCGCCTGGCGCAAGTCTTCTTGCAGGTGCAGGCGGTACATCGCCGCGCTTTGCATGGCGCGGGTGAAGTAACTAAAGCGGTTACGACCGGTATCTTTGGATACATACATGGCCTGGTCGGCGTTTTTCATCAGGTCTTGCGGCAGCAAAGAATCACTGGGGTAAAGCGTGATGCCGATGCTGGCTGACACAAAACACGGCCCTGGCCCGATCTCAAACGGTCGCGCCAGGCTGACCAAAATGTTCTGCGCGACCCGGTCAATGCCAGTGGTATCGAGCAACTCGGCCAAAATCACCGTGAACTCGTCGCCACCGATGCGCGCCACCGTGTCGGATTCACGCGCGCAGGCGGCAATACGCTCGGCGGCTTGCTTGAGCAATTGGTCACCCACCGCATGCCCCAGGGTGTCGTTGATTTCCTTGAAATGGTCCAGGTCAACAAACATCAGCGCCAGCTTGAAGCCGCCCCGGTGAGCTTTTTTCAGGTCTTGCTCAAGCCGGTCCAGGAACATACGCCGGTTGGGCAAGCCGGTCAGCGTATCAAAATTGGCTTGCGTCCAGACCAGTTCTTCCGAGCGTTTTTTGTCGGTGATGTCGCTGAACAGCCCGACTCGCCGGTGCACGCTGGCATCATCGTTATAAAGCGTGTTGATGGTCAGCCACTCGGCATAGATTTGGCCGTCTTTGCGCCGGTTCCAGATCTCGCCCTGCCAGCTTCCGGTGGCATTAATTTGCGCCCACATATCCCGGTAAAAGGCCTTGTCATGCTTGCCAGAATGCAAAATTCCTGGGTCTTTGCCGGCTACTTCGGCTAACGTGTAGCCGGTCAGGCGGGTGTAAGCCGGGTTGACATCGATGATGTGGTTATCGGCATCTGACAGGACCAGTGCCTCGCTGCTGTTGGCCAGCACGGCGGCGGCGATGCGCAGCTTTTCTTGCGTGGCGCGCTCTACTGTCACATCGCGGGCAGTGCCTACCACACCAATGACCTGACCGTGTTCGTCAGTCAGCGGCGCTTTGCGCACATCCAGATACAGCGGCTGGCCGCTCACGTTGCCAAATTCGTCAAACTGACCGGCTTGACCGCTGGTCAGAGTGAGGGCATCACTGTCCTGGCACAGCTCGCCAAAGGTGTGCCAATGGGGGTTGTCTGGATGGCTGGCGCGCTGGCGCTGGGCAAAAAACAGGGCGCTTTTGCCAACCGGTTCGTCGGTGTCTTGTGCCAGCAAGAGCTGTTCGCAGATCGCTTTGTTGGCAAACAGGTAGCGTTTGTCGAGGTCTTTGGCCCAGATCATGTCGGGTACGTTGTCAGTCACCAATCGCAGCAAACTGTATAGCGACTGGGTGCGCCGTTCGCTGTTCTGCAAGGATTGTTCGGCGAGTTTGCGCTCGGTGATGTCCAGCAGGCCACCAATCAGGCCTTTGACCTGACCCTGGTGGTCGGTGAAACAAGACTTGCTGAACATCACCTCACGCAACTCACCGGCGCCATTTTTGACCTGGGTTTCGTACCGTTGCAGCCCCCGATGAGCCATCAAAGCCAGGTCTTGCGCATGGTAGATTTCCGCCAAATGCGCCGGTGCGATGTCAAACACACTTTTGCCAACCAGATCGGTGCGGCTGAGTCCGATAAAGTCTTCATAAGCCTTGTTGAACCCCAGATAAACTCCCTGCTCATCCTTGTAAAAGATGGGAATCGGTATGGCCTCCATCAATGCCGACAAAAACTGGTTGCGGTCGGTCAATTCAAGGTTGAGTTGGCCGATCGCTTGTTCGCTGCGCTGCTGCTCGGCCAGCGCGCGCTTGCGTGCGCGAATGTCGCGCACGGTGCAGATGATGTGCGGCACACCGTGCATGGGGGTGCAAATGGCGTCAATCTCACTGTCAATTTGCTCACCCGAACGGGTCACAAAAAAGGTTTCAAGGTTGACGCAGCGTGCCTGCGCCAGCAGCGCTGCGGTCATGCGCTGGCGGTCTTGCGGGTGAACCCAGAGGCCCAACTCCAGTGTGGTGTTGCCAATGGCCTGGGCGCGGCTAAAGCCTGTTTTGCGGACAAAAGCCTGGTTGACTTCGGTGATCAGGCCATCTTCCATACGGCTGATCAGCATCAGCTCGGGGTTATCGTTGAAAATGATGTCAAGCCGCTCCTTGTTTTCTTGCAAGGCCAAATCGGCCTGTTTGCGCTGGTGGATGTTCAAGGTGCCGCCTACCGCCAGCACCGGTAGGCCCTGCGCGTTGCGCTCTTTGACCCGCCCCCGCGTGTGGACCCAGCCCCAACTGCCATCGGCCTGCCGCATCCGGTAGTCAAACTGGAAGTCGGGTGCGCCGACCGCCTGCGCAGCCTGAAACCTTTGCATGAAAGGGGCCAGGTCATCGGGGTGAACCAAGGCCATCCATTCGTTAAGGCTATTGGCCTCAACCTCCAGCGGCAGGCCAAGCCAGGCGCGCCGACCTTTGTCGTAAGTGAATTGGCCGCTTTCCAGGTCAAACTCCCAAAAAATCATTTGGGCCGATTCGATCGCCAGCGCCAGGTGGCTTTGGGCGCGTTCGATGCCAAGCTCCAGTTGGTGCTGGTTGGCCGCCGCAAGGCGCGCGCGCAGTTGGCCCGCAACGCTGACGACCAGGGTGGCAATGATCAGCCCTGAGATGGTGCTGACCTTCAGGGTGTCGGGATCGACCCGACCCAGCAGCAACCAGTCCACCAAGGCCACGACGACGTTGGTCAAGAGCAGCGTGCCGACAACGATCAGGGCATTGAGTTGCCAGCCGGAGATTTGTTTGAGCGCCAGGGGTGAATGGCTTGCCATATCTTCAGATTCAACAAAACTCCAGGAGTTGTCAGAATCATACGCCACGGGTTTATGGAAAAGCTAAAACTGCTCGTGTGGCTGCAGGTAACGCCATTGCCCCACTGGCAGGTTACCGAGCATCACGCGGCCGATGCGCACGCGCTTCAAACCGACCACTTTCAGGCCGACCTGTTCGCACATCCGGCGAATCTGGCGTTTTTTGCCTTCGGTCAGGACAAAGCGCAATTGCTCGGGGTTTTGCCATTCCACCTGAGCTGGTTGCAGCGGTTGGCCGTCGAGCTTGAGGCCGCAGCGCAACAGCGCCAGCTGGTCGGCTGGAAACACCGACTGCACATCCTGGCTGATCGGGTCATCGTTGTCAATGCGGCTGAGCTGCGTGACTTGTCCTGGGTGCGCTGCCTGTGCCGCCTTCGCCATGCGCGCCGCTGCACCGGGCGCAGCCGGGTAGGTGGCGCTGGCAGAAGTGGCGGCGGTCGCGTTGGCGATGCCGGTGTAGAGCACCCGCACCAGGTATTCCTTTTCCATTACCGCGTCGTCACCGATCAGTTGGCGCGCAATGCGGCCGTCTTGTGTCAGCACCAGCAAGCCAGTGGAATCGATGTCGAGCCGCCCGGCTGGCACCAGGCTCTTGAGCTGGCTCGGGTGAAAAAAGAAGCGCGCATTGTCGTCACGCCAACGGTTGGCTGGCTGCACCAGCGTGATGGCGGGTTGGTGGCCGTCTTCGGCCTGGCCGCTGACCAGCCCGAGCGGCTTGTTGATCAGCACCGTGACCTGTTTGGCCTGCGCGCCCTTGGCTTGCGGGTCAATCTCGATGCGCACGTCGGGCAGCACCTGCATGCCCATTTCAGCAACTTTTCCGTTGACCTTGACCCAGCCCTTGGCGATCCAGTCGTCGGCCTCACGGCGCGACGCCAGTCCCAGCTCGGCCATGCGCTTGTTCAGCCGCAACGTGCCGCCAGCGCCGTAAGCGGCGGTGTTGCTTTGGCCAGCCGGTAACGGCGCCTTGGCTGCGGGCGGCCCAGCGCGGCGGAAAACGGGGGGATTTGAGGGTCTGGTCATGATATTGAAATTGTAGCTACTTGCGCTTGATAGATAAGGGCTGAAGGCATATTTTTGATAAAATTGAGTTCCTGTCGGTGGGGTATGCTCAAAAAATTCCCGCCCGCAGCGCCTGCAAATCGATCACCCGCAGGCCGCCGTATTCCACCGCAATCGACTGGTGTTCACACAGCGTGGTCAGTGCCTGGTTGACGCGCTGGCGCGACAAACCCACCAGATACGCCAGCTCTTGCTGGGTGATGCGCAGCACCGTGCCCAGGCCGGGGTACAGCACCGGGTTGAACAGCGCAGCAAGCGAGCGCGCTACGCGGATATTTGGGTTGGTCATGCGGTCAATCTCGCGCGCGGCGATAAACTGGCCCAGCCGCTCGTTGAGCTGGTTCATGACAAAACGGTTGAAACTGATTGAGTGGTCCAGCAGCCAGTGAAAGGTGTCAACGTGCAGCCCGGCTACCACGCTTTTGCGCAGCGCCTGGATGTTGTAGCGGTAAGCCTCGCGTTTCAATGCCGTGCCTTCGCCGAACCAGCCACCCGGGGGGATACCGGTGAAGGTCATGGTCTGGCCTTCGGAGTTGTCGGTACTCATCTTTAGCAAACCATCAATCACGCCAAACCAGTAGGTCACCGGCCGCCCAGTGCGGCACAGGGTGTCGCCCGGGTTGGCGTCGGTCACCTTCAGGTCGGCGGCGGCGCGTTCACGCTCTTCAAGAGAGAGTAATTTGAACCACGGTATGACAGCCAATTCTGCCGGTGTCAACGGCCGTCTGCGTTGAAACAATGAGGCGTCTTGTGTCATGTAGAAACTTCTTTGGCGAGCTGCCCGCGTTGCGCCAAGCGCAAGTGTGAACAGGGAAAACACCTAGTTGGAAACCTTTCAATTGTCGTCCAAACGACAACAAGACGTCAAATGAGTCCCTATCATCGCGCCCTATTGGTTGGTGCTCGTGCTTGGCACGCGCTCCGTGTTTTGAAGACAAGGCAACGCAAATGCAAACGACTTTTCCGCAACTTTTGTTGCAGCACGCCAGCCAGCGGCCGACAGCCACGGCGATGCGTGAAAAAGAATACGGGATATGGCAGGCCATCACCTGGTTCGACCTGTCGCAGTTGGTCGAACGCCTCGCTTGTGGTCTGTACCAGGCCGGTTTGCGTCAGCACGACCACATGATCGTGATTGGCGCCAACCGCCCGCGCCTGTACGCCACCATGTTGGCGGCACAGTCGATCGGTGCGGTGCCAATTGCTCTGTACCAAGACGCCGCAGCGCTGGAGTGCACCTACCCGATCAACAACGCCGAGGCCAAATTCGCTTTTGCCGAAGATCAGGAGCAGGTC
The DNA here is from genome assembly GCA_028711355.1 of Rhodoferax sp. Taxonomy (GTDB): domain Bacteria; phylum Pseudomonadota; class Gammaproteobacteria; order Burkholderiales; family Burkholderiaceae_C; genus Rhodoferax. The sequence goes on along the minus strand of JAQTSL010000048.1, from coordinate 3,506 downwards.
GATAAGTTGCTCGAGATTCGCGACCAGTGCCCGCAGTTGGCGCACATTTACTTTGACGATCCGCGTGGCTTGCGCAGCTACGAAGAGCCGGGGCTGCTGTCGCTCGATGACCTGATTGGCGCCGGGCAGGCGTTTGCCGACAAGACCCCGGGCTTCTTCAAGGCTGCAGTAGAAAAGGTCAGACCCGACGATGTGGCTGCCATGTTCTTTACCAGCGGCACCACTGGCAACCCCAAGGGCGTGGTGCATACCCATGACTCGTTGCTCAACCGGGCCCGCGCCGGCGCCGTGTTTGATAAGCTCACGCACGACGAAGACGTGCTGGCCTACCTGCCGCCGGCCTGGATCGGGCAGAACATCTTTTCTTACGCGCAGTGGCTGTCGTGTGGCTATGTGGTCAATTGCCCGGAAGACGCCTCCACCGTCACCATCGACCTGAAAGAAATCGGTCCGACCTACTACTTTGCCCCGCCGCGGGTGTTTGAAGGCATGCTCACCAGCGTCATGATCCGCATGGAAGACGCGGGTAGCCTCAAACGCAGTATGTTCAATTACTTCATGGGCGTGGCCAAGAAAGTGGGGCCGACACTGATGGACGGCACGTCGGTTGGTCTGGCCGATCGGGTGTTGTACGCGCTGGGCAACGCCTGTGTCTATGGGCCGCTGCGCAACAATCTGGGCTTTTCACGGGTGCGTGTGGCCTACACGGCAGGCGAGGCCATCGGCCCCGACTTGTTCAGCTTTTACCGTTCGATCGGCATCAATCTCAAGCAGTTGTACGGTTCGACCGAAACCGCGGTGTTTGTCTGCCTGCAACCTGACAACGAAGCACGCGCTGATACCGTGGGCGTGCCGTGCGCTGGGGTCGAAATCAAGGTCGCCGACGACGGCGAGGTGCTGGTCAAGTCGCCTGGCTTGCTCAAGGGCTATTTCAAGAACCCCGAGGCCACGGCCGAGGTGTTAACGGCTGACGGCTGGTACCACACCAGCGACGCCGGCTTTCTGGACGCGAATGGCCACCTGAAGATCATCGACCGGGTCAAGGACGTCGGACGCATCAAGGGCGGCGCGTTCGATGGTGCCATGTTCGCGCCGAAATACGTGGAAAACAAACTCAAGTTTTTCCCGCACATCAAAGAGGTGGTGGCCTACGGCGATGGCCGCGAAAAAGTCTGTGTCATGATCAATATCGACTTCTCCGCCGTGGGTAACTGGGCCGAGCGGCGCAACCTGCCTTACGCTGGTTACACCGACCTGGCGCAAAAGTCAGAGGTCTATCAACTGATCAAGGAATGCGTCGAGAAGGTCAACGCCGATCTGAGCGCGGACAAGCTGCTGGCGGGCTCTCAGATCAGCCGCTTTCTGGTGCTGCACAAAGAGCTTGACGCTGACGACGGCGAACTGACCCGTACCAACAAGGTGCGCCGTGGCTTCATTGCCGACAAATACGACGTGCTGATCGACGCACTCTACGGGGGCAAGACCGAACAGTACGTGGAAACGCAGGTAAAGTTTGAAGACGGTCGCACTGGCAAGGTGAGCGCTACCCTGCGCATCGACGACGCAAAAACGTTTGCGCCGGTTCAGGCAGCGGCCTGAGGCCGTACGGTTGGAAACAAGTTATGGCAATTAAACAAATCGGCGACGTCATTCTGGATGTCCAAAACATCTCTCTGAGCTTTGGCGGCGTCAAAGCACTCACCGACATCTCTTTTGATGTGCGTGAGCACGAGGTGCGCTCCATCATCGGCCCCAACGGCGCTGGCAAAAGCTCCATGCTCAACTGCATCAACGGTGTTTATTACCCGCAGCAAGGCGCCATCACGTTCCGCGGCCACAAGTTCAGCCACATGGACAGTCACCAGGTCGCCACCATGGGGATTGGGCGCACGTTTCAGAGCCTGGCGTTGTTCAAGGGCATGAGCGTGATCGACAACATCATGACCGGGCGCAACCTGCGCATTAAAAGCAATCTGTTTTTGCAGGCGCTGCGCATCGGCCCGGCGCAGCGCGAAGAAGAGCAGCACCGCGAGTTTGTCGAGCACATCATCGACTTCCTGGAAATTCAGGCACACCGCAAGACCCCGGTGGGCCAGTTGCCCTATGGTTTGCAAAAACGCGTTGACCTGGGCCGTGCGCTGGCGATGGAGCCGCAGTTGCTGCTGCTCGACGAGCCGATGGCCGGTATGAACGTCGAAGAAAAGCAGGATATGTGCCGCTTTGTGCTCGATGTGAACGAAGAGTTTGGCACCACCATTGTGCTGATTGAGCATGATATGGGTGTGGTGATGGACATCTCTGACCGCGTGGTGGTGCTCGACTACGGCAAGAAAATTGGCGACGGCACGCCCGACGAGGTGCGCACCAACCCCGACGTGATCAGTGCGTATTTGGGGACGGGTCATTGACTATGAAATACCAAAATAGCAAATCTGAATTGAGGCGTGTGAGTGCAGATAGCGGTGCGCCGCGGATGCCGTGGAACTGGCTTTGCCAGGCCACTGGCATCGCCCCCTTGAGGGGGCTGAGAGCCGCGGCTCCAAGTCTGCCTGCGCAGGCTTGGACGTGCTCGAAGAGGCGCAGTCTCTGGCTGCGACACGGGGCGGCTACACGGAGTAAGCAAGCAACAGGGGGGAGTCAATAGTTATGGGATTTTTTCTTGAAACCATGTTTGGCGGCCTGATGGCCGGTATGCTGTATTCGCTGGTTGCCTTGGGCTTTGTGCTGATCTACAAGGCCAGCGGTGTGTTCAACTTTGCCCAGGGCGCGATGGTGCTGTTTGCCGCGCTGGCGATGGCGCGCTTTGCTGAATGGGTGCCGATTTACACGGGCATTGACAACGCATTCCTGGCCAATTTGATCGCCTTTTTGGGCTCGGGTGTGGTGATGTTTGTCGTGGCCTGGCTGATCGAGCGCCTGGCGTTGCGCCATTTGGTCAATCAGGAGGGCACCACACTGCTGATGGCCACACTGGGCATCAGTTATTTTATGGACGGTATGGGCCAGACCATTTTTGGCAGCGACATCTACAAGATTGACGTTGGTATGCCCAAAGACCCAGTCATGGCGTTTGAAAGCGTGTTTGATGGTGGTGTTATGTTGAACAAGGAAGACCTGTACGCGGCGCTGATTGCAGCCGTGCTGGTGGGCCTGCTGACGCTGTTCTTCCAGAAAACCGTGACCGGTCGGGCACTGCGCGCGGTGGCAGACGACCACCAGGCCGCACAGAGCATCGGCATTCCGCTCAACCGCATCTGGTTCATTGTCTGGTGCGTGGCCGGTGTGGTGGCGCTGGTGGCCGGCATGATCTGGGGCAGCAAGCTGGGCGTGCAGTTTTCACTGACCACGGTCGCCATGCGTGCGCTGCCGGTGGTGATTCTGGGTGGTTTGACGTCGGTGCCGGGCGCCATTGTCGGCGGCCTGATCATTGGTATGGGCGAAAAGCTGTCTGAGGTTTATTTGGGGCCGTATGTGGGTGGCGGGATTGAAATCTGGTTTGCCTACGT
>JAQTSL010000047.1:1252-15613 GCA_028711355.1 Rhodoferax sp. | reverse complement strand
TGGCGATGTTGTTGCCGATCACGTCCAGGCTGCGGCTGGCGGCGTTCAGTCCTGAGAGTCCGGTTTGAAATGACATGATGATTTCCTTGGTCAATGAATGGGGAATTACAAAACGGCCTTGATGCTGCTATAGGCGACTGAACTGCCGTCCTGCAAATGCACTGTCAGGGCGCCGTTGCTGCTGCCAATCGATTGCACCGTGCCGAGCATCAGTGCCGTGTTGTCAATCGCTTTGCCGCCCAGCGTGGCAGTGATTTTGAAGCTGGGGTTGCCGCTGTAGGTGTAAGCGCTGGCGTCCCGGGTGAAGCTGTGCTGACCGGCGTCAAGCGCACCCAGGTCAAAGCTGTCAAGCACCTGCCCGCCGGGTGACAACACCTCGACCTTGACGCTTTCAGCGCGCGCTGCCAAATCGACCGCGCCAGCCGCACTGCCGTCTTGGATGGTCAGGGTATTGCCCTGCATCAGCACGCTACGCCCCACCATGCTGGAGCCCTGCAACACCTGCATGGCAGTAAATTGCTCGGACATACTTTTGAGCGTGTCGTTGACCTGCTGGATGCCGGTGACGGTGTTGATTTGCGCCATTTGACTGGTCATCTGGGCGTTGTCCATCGGGTTCATCGGGTCCTGGTTGTTGAGCTGGGCTACCAGCAATTTCAAAAACCGGTCTTGCGCGGCGTCCATGCTGGAGCTGCTGCTGGCCGTGCTGGCGCTGGCGCCGACGCTTGAGTTGGTGGTGGTTGTGGCAGAGGTGGTTCCGGTCAACATGATGCTGTCCTCAAAAAGTTACTGGCCCAGTTGCAGCGTTTTGAGCAGCAACGACTTGGCGGTATTCATGACCTCGATATTGTTCTGGTACGAACGCGAGGCCGAGATCATGTTGACCATCTCCTCGACCGGGTTGACGTTGGAGTAGTTGACGTAACCTTCGGTGTCGGCCGACGGGTGGTTGGGGTCGTGGATGCGCTTGAACGGCACATTGCTTTCGGTGATCGCGTTGACCTTGACGCCAGCGCTGGCGTCGCCACCCATTGGCACCGTCTGGAACACCACTTGACGCGCTTTGTAAGCCTGGCCGTCGGGGCCAGCCACCGCATCCACGTTGGCCAGGTTGCTGGCCACCACGTTCAGGCGCTGCGACTGCGCACTAACGGCGCTGCCCGAGACGCTGAAAATTGAAAACATTGACATACTACTGCTCCGTTAAGGCGCTGTCATTGGCCCTGAATGGCGCTCAGGATGGTCTTGGACTGGCCATTGATGAAGCGCAGCGTGGACTCGTAACGCACCGAGTTATCGACAAAGTTGGCGCGTTCGCGGTCCATGTCAACGCTGTTGCCGTCCATGCTGGGTTGGCTCTGGGTGCCATAGGCCAGTGCGCCAGAACCGCCCAGCGAGCCGCTGGAGCTGCTGCCCGTGAGTGCAAGATGTTTTGGCTGCGTGCTGGCGCCGCTTGGACGCAGGCTTAAGCCGCGCCCAGCTTGTGCCAGTTCGCCGCCCGCCTGCTGGGTCACCTGACCGAGCGCTTGCCGGAAGTTAAAGTCGCGCGCCACGTAGCCCGGCGTGTCGGCGTTAGCGATATTGCTGGCCAGAATGCGCTGCCGTTCGGCGCGCAGCACCAATGCCTTGGAATGGAAATCCAGTCCACTGGTCAGATTGGCAAACATAACGGCACCTCGACTTTCTTGCTTGGACGTCTGACCCCGCCTGGGGGCTTTGAGCGCCTTGTCGGCAGATTATGGGAAGCCCGATTTTTTTCTAAACCGCAATAAAAGGGGTGATGACGGTTTACTTGCCATTTTTGTCAGTTGGTTTACGCGCCTAGAGTCGAGCCATTGCCGTGGAGAACCTCGTGTTCAAATTGTTGCGACCTGTCCTGAAATACCTGAAATACCTGATTGCCTGGATTTGCCTGGGGTTGCCTGCTGCCTGGGCGCAATCGGTGTCGGCCGTGCCAGACGTCGGCGTAGCGTTGCTCGCCAGCGCCCAGAGCTGGCTTGATCACGCGTTGGCGCAGCAGGCGCAACCGCTGCCGTTGCGCACCGAGGTGGTGGTCGGCCGTCTGGACGCGCGTCTGAAGCTGGCGCCATGTCAGCAGATTGAGCCTTATCTACCGCCCGGGACCCGTTTGTGGGGCCAGTCCAGGCTGGGTCTGCGTTGCGTGCAGGGGGTGACCCGGTGGAATGTTTTTTTACCGATCACTGTCAAGGCGTTTGGACCGGCCTGGGTTATCAAGGGGCAGATCGCGTCGGGCGCGGTGCTACAGGCGTCCGACGCCATGGCGGTGGAGGTGGACTGGGCCGAGCGCGCCAGTCCGGTGATCGCCAACCAGGCTGATTGGCTGGGCCAGACTGCCACCCGTATGCTGGGTGCCGGTCAACCGTTGCGCCAAGACATGGTGCGTGGCACGCAGGTGTTTCAGGCGGGTACCCAGGTGCGGGTGGTGGCCAGCGGTACCGGGTTTGAGATTACCGGGCGTGGCCAGGCGCTGTCTGGCGGCGTGTTGGGGCAGAGTGCGCGCGTGCGAATGGGCAATGGCCAGATTTTGCAGGGTCAGGTCACCGATGACCGAACAGTGCGGGTGTTACTGTGATTAATGACAGTAATTTTAAAAAAAGGTTAAAGTTGGGCTCGTTTTTGCCGAAAGTGACACTACGAGGCTACGTTCGCCGTAGTTTTGGAGACCACCATGAAAATCAGCCAACCCACCGAAAAACCTGTTGTTGTCAGCAACAATGTGCCCGCCTCAAGCGCCAAGAGCGCTCCGACAGTCAGTGCGCAGGCGCAAACCGCCGCTGCCAACAGCACGCGTTCGAGTGGCGTGGCGGTCACGGTATCGACGCTGGCACGCGCTCTGGAGGCCAACAACGCGGGCCAGGCGCCAGACGTCGATCAGAAAAAAGTGCAGACCGTGCGTGCCTCGATTGCAGATGGCAGTTACGTTGTCAACCCTGGCGTGATTGCCGACAAGCTGTTGGCCAACGCGCAAGAGATGTTGCAGCGTCAGCGGGTCTGACGGCCGGTTGGCGCGTCCCGCGCGGGTGGCGCCGGGAGTGGTTGCCGTGAACCAGCACTTTCAGGCCGGTCTGGACCAAGTTGAGGTGTCTGTTGACGAGCTTGCCGGGCTGCTGGCGCAAGCCACCCAGGCGGGCGCCCTGGAAGCCGCTGGCGTCACTTTAAATAAACAAGTTTTGAAGCTCTCAGCCCTTATGGGACAAGCGCCAGCAGCTATTAAAAAAGATGCGGTGGTGGTGCAACGGTTGCGTCGTATGGCGATCACGCTGGCGTCGTGCCAGGCGCACTTGGCGCGCCAGGCGGCGCTAACCGGGCTGGCCATGCAAACGCTGTTTCCGGCCGTCCGCACCGATACCTATGCCAGCGCCATGATCGGCCGACCGGGTCAACCTTACGGCAGCGCTGGACGTCGTAGTGGCGAGTTCCGGGTCGTCAGCGCATAAATTTGGTTTTGGTCAGTGCGCCCGCATCTTGGCGCGCAGGCGGGCGATTGACTGGCTGTGCAGTTGGCACACCCGTGATTCGGTCACGTCAAGCACCACTGCGATTTCCTTGAGGTTCATGTCCTGCTCGTAATACATGCTCATGACGTATTGCTCGCGTTCGGGCAGCGTTTTGATGGCTTGTACCAGCGCCGAGCGCAACTGGTCGTTGCGCAACAAGTTCAGCGGATCGGCCTCGGAGTCGCCCAGGTGCCGGTCCAGAAAACTGTCTTCGTTGTCGGCGTTGCGGCTCATGTCTTCCAAATAAACCAGTTGGGTGCCGCGGACCTTGCCTAGCAGCGTTTGATAGTCAGCCAAGCTGATGCCCAGGTCGGCGGCAATCTCACTTTCCATCGGCGTGCGCCCCAGTCGGTGCTCCATCCGGCGAATCGACTCTTCGATTTCTTTCTGGCTTTTGCGCGTGCTGCGCGAGGCCCAGTCGTTGTCGCGCAACTCGTCGATCATGGCGCCGCGGATGCGCTGCGTGGCAAAAGTTTCAAACTGCACGCCCTGCGTCGCCTCAAACCGCATCAGTGCCTCGGACAGCCCGATCATGCCGACCTGGATCAGGTCGTCAACTTCCACATTGGCTGGCAGTTTGACCATCATGTGGTGCGCCAGGCGGTGCACCAGCGGTTGGTATTGGCGGATCAGGGCGTTGCGCTCGAGTTGGCCCTTGGCGGTGTACATCAGTGAACCCTTTCGCTGCGCTGAACTGGTTCCAGCGGTAACGCATTTTCAAACAATTGCAGCGCCAGGTGGTGCAGATCGTCTCGCGATTGAAGTGGCTGGCTGCTGGCTGCAACGGTGATGGGCTGCACCCGATAGCCCAGAAAAGCGTTGGCGCATTGTGCCAGATGGCTGGCCGACCGGGTGGTCGTGCCAGACGCAAGGGCGATCGGCACGATGTTGGCTATGCTTGGGTGCAACTGACCCCGTAACAAATGTTTGAGCGTCGCGTAGGCGCTGACCACCGTACTCAAAGCCGGTGGCACCACGATCAGGGGCGGCAGCGCGCTGCCCGCGAGCAGCCGCACCAGCGTAGCGGCGTTGGTGTAGATCAACACGATGTCGCGTTGCTGGAAAAGGTGCGCCAGTTGGTTCTGAAAAGCGCGCCAGTCGTGCAGACGGTGCAGGCCCGTCGCGGCCGGCAACACTTGCCAGCTCGGTGCTGGCGCGGCGTCGCCTGCGTGCTGTAGTGGGTTGTCGAGCCATTGCGCCAACCCGGGGTTGTCGACGCTCTCCTGCGCGTGGGCGTCCAGCACCAAGACCGATAGGCCCAGCTCAACCCAGCAGGTACACAAGCCCCATAGTAGCGGCAGTTCGCCGGTCTGGAGGCCATGGCTGGCCACCGCGACCAGCCTTGGCGCGTGTTGTAAGGCCAGCGCCTGCAAACCGGCGGCCTGGTTGACGCAGGGCTCAAGCATGCAACTGTCCAGCCGGCATGGCGTTGGCCTGCGCAAAGAAAAAGCCCAGGTCGGTGGCCTTGGGGTCAAAAGCCGACTTGTTGGCCGAGCGCATCGACAGCGCCACCAGGTTCGCCGCGTTGGCACGTTCCCAGTCTTCGGGCACTTTTTGACCGGTGGTGACGCCGCGCAGCTTGAGCTGGTGGCGAATCGACGCGTCCAGCGCCGGTCCGATCTTGGCTGCCTCGTCGGTCTTGGACAGCACCGTCTGCTGCACGCCGCCTTGCTTGAAGGAGCTCACCATGTCTTCCAGCGTGTCACCGTGGCCACCGGCGTTGAGCACCATCAGGCGCTGCACGCCGGGAATATCGAGCATCGACAGCAAGTCGGTCTTGCGCGGATCGTTGGGCGAGACGCCGGTGGTGTCGATCAGCACCATCTTTTTGTTCGCCAACAGGCCAAGCAGGTCTTGCAAGGTGGCGCGGTCGTTGGCCTGGTGCGCCACCACACCCAGCAAGCGGCTGTAGGCGCGCAGTTGGTCGTGCGCGCCGACGCGGTAGCTGTCAAGCGTGATCAAGCCAACACTGGCCGTGCCGTGTGCTTTGGCGCACAAACCCGCCAGTTTGGCTGCCGTGGTGGTTTTGCCGACGCCGGTGGCCCCCACCAGCGCATAGACGCCACCTTCTTCGTGCAGCGGGGCGCTGTCGGCGTCGGTATGCAGGTTGTGAGCCAGCAATTCCATCACCCAGCGCATCGCCTCAGGCGCCCCCAGCGCGTCGGGCAGGCGTTCCATCACGCTGCGTGCCAGACTGGGTGAATAGCCGCTGCGGATCAGCTTGAGCATCAGATTGGACTGGATCGGGTCTTGCCGCGCCTGCCCCAGCCAGGTCAGTGTGTTGAAACGGTCCTCGATCATGGTTTTCATCGCCTGTAGCTCGCGTGCGATGCTTGGTGTTGCCGGTACGCCCGCCAGTGGACGCGCTGTTGTTGCGGCGCTGGGCGTGCCGGCTAGCACGATCGGACCAGCGCTAGCGGTGGCTGCGCGGGCTCCAAGTGCGCCCGGCTGGCCAAGGTGGGGCGGGGCTGTCTGTGTCATCAGCTCGGTGCGGCCCTGTTGGCGCCGGCGCAGCATCCGTTCGCGCACGTAGTCCTGAAACGACAGCGTGCTCATGGCCAACTGGGTGGCGTCGTCCAGTACCGCGCTATCGGGGCTGACGCGCGCCGCAGCGATCGGTTTGGCCGACGCTGACGTGCGGTTTTGTTCGCTTTGGCGGTCCAGTGCGGCCAGTGTTTCTTCGCCGGTAGCAACCACCTCGACACCATTGCCGGTGGCGCGATTGGACAGGATCAGCGTGCCTTCGCCAAAGGCCATGCGTGCCTTGTACAGGGCTTCGCGGGCGGTTGGGGCGGAAAAACGTTGGATGTTCATGATGCTGCACCTTTCAGGATAGGGCCGATGCGGATAGTGTGGGATTCAGGGATTTCGCTGTGCGCCAGTACCTGCAGGCGCGGCGCCACGCGGCGTACCAACCGTGCGATCGCACTGCGGATGGCATCGGGCACCAGCAGGCACGCGGGAATGCCGATTTCTTCTTGTTTGAGCGCCACTTCAGCGGCTTTTTGCGTCAGGATGTCGGCTACACCCGGGTCCAGCGCCTGGCCCTGGCCGTTCGGGTTGCCCAAGGCCTGCACCAGCAACCGTTCCAGCGCCGGGTCGATGGCGATCACGTTGAGTTCGCGTACCGGGCCGTAGATTTGCTGGACGATAGCCGGCGACAGTGCCACGCGCACCCGGCGCGCCAGTTCGACCGGGTCAGTGGTTGCCGTGGCGTGCTCGGCAATCGATTCGATGATGGTGCGGATGTCACGGATATGCACCGACTCTTCCAGCAGCAGTTGGAGAACTTTCTGGAAAACCGCTATCGAAACCATTTTGGGTACCACTTCTTCGATCAGCTTGGGCGCCTGTTTGCTCACGTGATCCACCAGTTGCTGGGTCTCGGTGCGACTGAGCAACTTGGCAGCCTGCACCTGCATCAAGTGTGACAAATGGGTGGCCATTACGGTCTCGGAATCAACCACCGTAAAGCCGGTCATTTGCGCTGCTTCACGTTGCGCCTGGTCGATCCAGTGCGCCGGTAGGCCAAACGCCGGGTCAGTGGTGGGCGTGCCGATCAACGGAGTGGTGATGCCGCCTGGGTTGATCGCCAGAAATTGCCCGGGGAAGGCCTCACCTTCGCCGACGATCACGCCTCGCAGCGTGATGCGGTAAGCGCTGGGTTTGAGCTCGAGGTTGTCGCGCACGTGTACCGGTGGTGGCAAAAAGCCAACTTCCTGCGCAAATTTACGGCGCACCCCCTTGATCCGTGTCAGCAGGTCACCTTGGCGCTTCTTGTCCACCAGCGCGATTAGCCGGTAGCCCAGCTCCAGCCCGAGCTGATCGACCGGTTGCAGGTCGTCCCAACTGGCTTCGCCGTCGGCCGCAGGGGTAGTCACCACGGGTGCTTCTTCAATTGCTACCGGTTGGTGCGCGAGCGTCCAGGCGCCGTACCCCAGCACCATGGCCACTCCCAGAAAGACGGTGTGTGGCATGCCCGGAATGATGCCCAGGATCGCCATGATGGTGGCGGTGATGCCGATCGCCCGCGGTGAAATAAACATCTGGTTGATGATCTGGCTGCCCAGGTCGCGCTCTTTGCCCACGCGTGACACCACCATGGCCGCCGCCACCGAAATCAGCAAACCCGGAATCTGCGCTACCAGTGCGTCGCCTACGGCTAGCAGGATGTAGGTGTCGGCCGCTTGTGCCGCGCTCAGACCGTGCTGTAGCACGCCCACGGTAAAACCACCAAAAATGTTGATCAGCAAGATCAGGATGCCGGCCATGGCGTCGCCACGCACGAACTTGGAGGCACCGTCCATGGAACCAAAAAAGTCGGCTTCTTCACTTACTTCGGCACGGCGGCGTTTAGCCTCTTTTTCGTCGATCAGGCCCGCGTTCAAGTCGGCATCGACCGCCATCTGTTTGCCCGGCATGGCGTCCAAGGCGAACCGTGCCGACACTTCGGCAATGCGTTCGGCGCCCTTGGTGACCACCACGAAGTTGATCACCACCAGAATCGAGAACACGATCAGGCCAACGGCAAAATTGCCGCCGATCAAAAAATGGCCAAACGCTTCGATCACCGAACCGGCGGCACCGGCTCCGGTGTGTCCTTCGAGCAAGACCACGCGGGTCGATGCCACGTTGAGCGACAGTCGCAACATGGTGGTCAGCAGCAGCACGGTCGGAAACGCCGCAAAGTCAAGCGGCTTGAGCATATACGCCGCCACCATCATCACCATCAGTGCGATCGCGATGTTGAATGTGAAAAACGTGTCGAGCAGCCACGGCGGCAGCGGCAGCACCATCATCGACAGGATCGCCACCACCAGCATCGGCGCGGCCGCGCCCTGTATCAGCGTGGCGTTGTTGCCAAACCAGGTTTTCAGGTTGCCAAACAGCGGATTCATAAGGCTTGCGCTGTCAGCACGCCCGACAGCGGATCGAGTTCGGGCGGCACCCAGGGTGTGGGCGCCTCTTGCGGCATCGGGCCGTCGCCGCGCAATGCCGCCTTCAGGCGGTAGATGTAGGCCAGGACCTGTGCCACGGCGGTAAACAGACTGGCGGGAATGTCCTGATCGAGCTCGGCGTGGGTATAAAGCGCACGCGCCAGCACTGGCGACTGCAGCACCGGTATCTCATGCTCACGGGCCAGGTCGCGGATTTTGAAGGCTAGCAGGTCAGCGCCCTTGGCGAGCACCCGCGGCGCGTCCATGGTCTGCTCATCGTAGCGCAGCGCCACCGCATAGTGAGTTGGGTTCATCAGGACAAAATCGGCCTTGGGTACGGCCTTGACGCTGTTGCCTTGGGCCAGGTCACGCTGGCGTTGGCGCAGACGGCCCTTCATTTGCGGATTGCCGTCGGATTCTTTGGTCTCCTGCTTTAATTCCTGGTGCGACATTTTCAATCGCGAGCGGTGCAGGTAGTTTTGTAGCGGAACGTCCACCAGGGCCACCACCAGCAGTACCAACAACATCAACGCCACGCCTTGCGCAATCCAGTCTGACAGCACTGTCACCGCTTTGGCCGAAGGTTGCAACACCAGCGCGCCCAGCGTGTCCATGCCCGCTGACAGATGGCTGAACCCGATCCACAACAGCATGGCCGCGATAAAGCTCATTTTGAGTACTTCAGTGGCTTTTTCCTTGGTGAACAACCGGCCCAGGCCGCTGATCGGGTTGAGCCGACTGAAATCGGGCAGGATCGGTTTGATGCTGGCAACCCAGCCGCCGGTGGCGATTGTGCCGACGATGGCAATAACGGCGAGGACGGCGGCAAATAACGTACATGCTGCCAGACCAACGCCGCTCATGGCGCCCAGCCGGTTGATCATGTCCAGCGGGTCTTTCAGGGTTTGCGCGTCAAACCGGAGTTGCCAGCCCAGTTGGGTGCGGATGCGCTCAAACATCAGCGGTGCCAGCAGCAGCAACGTGACACAGCCGCCGCCGAGCACCGCCAGGTTGGCCAGGTTACGCGAGCGCGCCACCTGGCCGTCGTCGCGGGCCTTTTTTAGCTTGCGCTCGGAGGCAGGTAAATTGCGGTCTTGGCTGCTGGAGTCCATACGGGAATAACACCTTGTGTTGTTCCCATTGTCTTTGGCCGCCCGCCAAACTAAAGCGCGATAAACCGGGCGTTTGCCCGCCTAATGGATTTCTCGGTTAAAAGCCCAAGCTGGCTAGCAGATCGTCCACCTCGGACTGGCTCTTGACCACGTCCGGGTTACCTTCCGGATTGACCGTCGGCCCATTCAGCACGGGTTGCACAACGACTTTGGCGGCGGCCTGCGGCAGCTCGGGTGCGACCCGGTTGGCAACCTCAGGCGGTGCCGTCACGATCAGCAACTGGACCAACTGCTCTTCGATGTTGGCGGCCAGGTTGACCACCTTGGCAATCACTTGACCGGTCAGGTCATGAAAGTCCTGCGCCATCATGATGGCGGTCAGGTTCTTGTCGATTTCCTGACTGGCCTCTTCGACGTCGTTGATGAAATTCATCACATCGCCCTTGGCCACGGCAGCCACCGGATCCTGCACGATCAGGACGCCGATGCGTCGCGTTTCGGTGGCGATGTGGTCGTGGTGCAACTTGGCCTGATCGACGTTGTTGAGCACTTTTTCGGCGGCCTCGCCGGTCAGGCGTGCGATGTACGACAGGCGGCTCTTGGCGTCGGGTAATTCACCGGCCCAGTCTTTGAACTTGTCGGCCAGGCCCAAGCCGTTGAGCGAGTCGTGCAGTTGGCGCGTCAGCACGCCCAGGCGCTGATGGATGTCAGGCGAGCCATCGCCAACGGCGGTTGTGGTTGGGGTTATGTCAGTCATTTCAACCCCAGCTTGGTCAGGATCAGGTTAACTTTCTCTTCCATTGTGGCCTTGGTGAAGGGTTTCACGATGTAGCCAGCGGCTCCTAGCTGCGCGGCCATAACGATGTCTTCCTTGCGCGCTTCGGCGGTCACCATCAGCACTGGAATATGTTTGAGTTTTTCGTCTTTCTTGATTTCTTGCAGCAACTGAAAGCCGTTCATGTTGGGCATATTGATGTCGCAGACGACAAAATCGAAATTGGAGTTGCGCAGCTTGTTGATCGCCGCCACGCCGTCTTCTGCCTCGTCGGCCTCGGTGTAACCAATTTCCTTGAGCAGGTTGCGTATGATACGGCGCATGGTAGAGAAGTCGTCCACCACCAAAAATTTGAGTTCACTGGCCATAACGCAGCCTTTCAGGGGTGCCTAGAGAGTCACGCATAGATCGGGTTTTCCGTTGTATTGTCATGTTTTTGCAGCCGACGTTCACTGGGCAGCGCCGACCGACCGTGCGCCCAACAGGCGCTCTTCTGCTTCGCGGGTCAGGACGGTAATGCTGATTCTACGGTTGGACGGGCTGCGCGGATCATTCGAGTCTAGCAACACGCTGGATGCCAATCCCATGACACGCGCAATTTTTTCGTCTGGCAGGCCAGCGGCGACGAGTTCGCGCCGGGTGGCGTTGGCGCGGTCGGCCGACAGTTCCCAGTTGCTGTAGCCGCGCGCGCCGCTGCCGTACGGGGTCTGGTCGGTATGGCCCTCCATGCTGAGCTTGTTGTCAACATCGGCCAGCGCGCTGTTGATGAGCTGAAGAATTTCGCGCATATAAGGTTTGACGCTGGCGCTGCCGCTGTCGAACATCGGGCGCTTTTGGTCATCGACAATCTGGATTTGCAGACCATCGGGGGTAATGGCCAGCTTGATCTGATCGCTGAACTCGGCCAGTTTGGGCGTGCCCGAGATAACACCACTGATCTTGGCGCTGATTTCGGCGAGCTTTTGCGCATCTTTCTTGGCGCGTGCCGCCTTGGCTTGGTCGCCCGACATTTTTTGGGCTTTGGCGTCGGCGCCGTCGCCGCGCTTGGCTTGGCCAGCCGTTTGCGTCAGGTCGTTGCCGCCACCGCTGATGATGCTCTGGCTGGCGCCGGAGCCGCTGCCACCCTGCATTGCCACTTTCAGCGGTGACTGGAAGTAATCTGACAAACCTTTTTTGTCACCCTCAGAGGTGCTGCCGAGCAGCCACATCAACAAAAAAAACGCCATCATGGCGGTCACGAAGTCGGCGTAGGCGATTTTCCAGGCGCCGCCGTGCGCCACGTGGGCCGCCTTCTTGACCCGCTTGATGATGATCGGCTGGAGCTTTTTGCTTTCGTTAGTCATGGGTGTGCCTGACCAGCGCTATTTCTTTTTGACGAACGCTTCCAGTTCGACAAAAGTGGGCCGCTCGGTCGAGTACAGCACTTTGCGTCCGAATTCGATGGCGGTGGCCGGGTTGTAGCCCTGCATACTGGCCAGCAGGGTGGTTTTGATGCACTGAAACTCTTTGCCGGCCTCTTCGACCTTTTGCTCCAGTAGGCCGGCCAACGGTTCAGCAAAAGCGTACGCCAGCAAAATGCCCAGAAATGTTCCTACCAGCGCCGATGCAATCATGCCGCCCAGCACCGCCGGTGGCTGGCCGACCGACCCCATGGTGTTGACCACACCCAGCACGGCAGCGACGATACCAAACGCTGGCAAGCCGCCGGCCACACGCTGTAGCGCCGCCACAGCGGCGTGTTGTTCGGCGTGGTGGGTATCGATTTCGCTGTCCATGAGAGACTCGATCTCGTGCGCGTTGAGATTGCCAGAGACCATCATGCGCAGGTAGTCGGTGATAAATTCGACCACATGGTGGTCGCTGCCCACTGCACCGTGTTTTTTGAAAAGCTCGGACGTCTCGGGTTCTTCCACGTCTTTTTCTATTGCCATCAGGCCTTCTTTGCGGGCTTTTTGCAAAATATCATAGAGCAGCGCCAGCAAGTCCATGTAGCGTGCCTTGGTGTATTTGCCGCCCTTGAAACAGGTGCCCAGCCCCTTGATGCTGGCCTTGATCACCTTCATTTGATTGTTGGCAATAAACGCCCCGACGGTGGCGCCGCCAATGGTGAACAGCTCAAACGGCAAAGCCTTGAGCACCACCGAAATGTTGCCGCCGTGAACGATGAACACGCCAAAGACGCATATCAGCACGATCAGCCAGCCAACTAGAACGAACATAAGACCACAGTTTAAGGCGAAGCAGTTGCTTCAGACGCCTGATGGCTTGCATCAAACGGGCTTGTCCCTATCATATCGTCCAGCCAGCCGGGCTCTTGAGGTGTGAATAAAAATGGCACCCAGCCCACAGCATAAAGGCCGGGGAAGCTATGCTTTATGCAGCATTCATCAGTGCAGCAGAATGCCCCCGGCGAGGGCGCCTTTGCCAGCGCGGGCCGGTGGTGTGCACAGACCACATTCGAAATAGCGGGCGTTTTCATACGGCTCAGTGACAAAATGACCGCCACACTTGCTGCAAACGGTCATGGCCAGCATGTTGTTGTCAACAAACTTGATCAGCCGCCAGGCGCGAGTAATGGTCAGCAGTGGCTCAAGGCGGCAACTGCGAATCTGCTCTGAATAGAGCCGGTACGCCTTCATCAGCGCGTCGATGTCTTCCAGGGCGCTGACCTTGCTCAGGTATTCATAGGTGTTCAGGAACAGCGACGCGTGAATGTTGGGCTGCCAGGTCAGGAACCAGTCGGTGGAAAACGGCAACTGCCCCTTGGACGGCGACTTGCCTGCGACCTCTTTGTATAGGCGCAGCAGGCGCTCGTACGACAGCGAGGTTTCGCTTTCAAGTACTTGCAGGCGCGCGCCCAGCTCGATCAGCGCAATCGCGCGTTCAACTTGCCGGGAGTCGTTGCGGACACTTTTGGTAGATGCGCTAGCCATACGGTGCCCCTTAAAGTGCTTGCGTGTATTTGCTGGCCATCAAAATGCTGGCGTGCAGCTTGTTCGTGGCTTCGTTGTCCACTTTGGCGGGCGTGTGATTGGTCAACAAACCCCATACCATGTCGTCATCGACGCGGAAGCGGCACAGCAGCATCGGGCTGGTGGCGATTTTGACGATCTGCGCGGGCGACAACAAGGCGATCAGGTCAGCGGATTCTTCTGAAATACCCAGCCGGAACAGGGCTTCGGACTTGTCCCGGCGAATGGCGTTTTGTGCCAGCATCAGGTAAGTGAGGTTGGCGTCGCGAATTTCTTGCAAGAATTGGTCGTCGTTCATGGTGTGCTCCGGAAAATGGCCGTAATCAAATGGATGGTGTTTGTGGCGCATTTACCGCGTTCACCAACCTGGGGCCAATTCTGGAAGCCAGTCTGTAAAACTTGAATCAGCGTTCGGCTAATAGCGAGGTCAGATTAAGCTGAAGGCTTTGTAGGACAAAACCTGACAAGCCATCAGCTTTCGCTATCCATTAAAGCGCCGGCCTGTTCCACCAGAAACGCCTTGAACGCCTGCGTTGCGGGTGAAAGTTTTTTGCCGCGCAAGTGCGTGACAAACCAGTGGTTGATCTGCGGCAGGCCAGCAACGTCGAGCAGCGCCAGGTGGCCGCTGGCCAGCTCGTGGCGCACCGTGCGATGCGACAGAAAACTCAGACCCATGCCGGCCATCACCGCCTGCTTGATGGTTTCGTTGCTGGGCATCGTCATCACCACGGTCAGCGGCGTCTGGTATTGCTCAAACAGATGTTGCATCGCTGCGCGGGTGCCAGAACCTTCCTCGCGCACCACAAAACGGCAGTCTGCCAGGGCGTTGAATGGCAGATTCTTGCGTTGTGCCAGTGGGTGGCCGGGCGGGGCGACGATGCCCAGTGGGTTGGTGGCAAAGGCGCTGGCCTCGCAGTCCAGATGGCTGGGCGTGCGGCCCATCACCACCAGGTCGGCTTCGCTGCGCGCGAGCAAGCCCAGAATCTTGTCGCGGTTGTCGATGCTCAGACGAACGTCAATGCCCGGGTGCAGCTTGGCAAACTGCAC
>JAQTSL010000047.1:0-1242 GCA_028711355.1 Rhodoferax sp. | reverse complement strand
GATGCGGCCTTGTTTCAGGCCGACGAGTTCAGCCATCAGCGCTTCCAGGTCTTTGAACTGCGCCATGGCGCGCGTGGCATAAGCCAAAAATGCTTCGCCCGCTACGGTCAGGCGGATGTTGCGTCCCTGCGGTTCTACCAGTGCCAAGCCAAAAGCGTCTTCCAGTTGGCGCAGTTGCATCGACACCGCGGGTTGGGTGACGAACAGCTTTTCAGCAGCCTTGGACACTGAACGCTGGCGCGCGACTTCCATGAAGGTCTGGATTTGTTTGAAGGTGTAGGGTCGCAAGGGGTTCTCCTGTTTCCTGTCATGCCGGACTGGATCCGGCATCCATCTTTCTTAACCATCAGTTAAATCTGATATTTAATCAATAAAACGTGATTAGAGTTTATGAGTCAAGGCGATTAAAGTCAATCCATGGCGACCCTCCCGACGCCAACACCCGCAAGGAACAACCGATGACCGCTGGTACGTTGCAAGCCCTGATTTTCGATGTAGATGGCACGCTGGCCGACACCGAAAGCGTGCACTTGGCCGCGTTTAATCAGGCGTTTGCTGAGCTGGGCATGGACTGGGTCTGGACCACTGGCATGTACATCGATCTGCTGGACGTGTCGGGCGGTAGAGAGCGCATCCAGCGCTATTGGAACCAGGTTAACGCCAAGGTTAAGCCGTTGGACGGGCAGGCGCTAAGCGAGCGCATTGCGCGCATTCACGAACTCAAAACCGCCCATTATGAAAACGCCGTCAACAGCGGCGCGGTCAGCCTGCGCCCGGGCGTACTGGCGCTGATGGACGAGGCGCTGACGCAGGGGCTGCAGTTGGCCATTGCCACCACCACCTCGCCGGTGAACATTGCCGCACTGTTGCGCCACGCCATGGGAGGCGACTGGCGGCTGAACTTCAGCGCCATTGGCGACGCATCGACGGCGCCGATCAAAAAGCCGCACCCGCAGGTCTATCTGCAAATGCTCGGCGCCTTGCAGTTGTCCGGCGGCGTCTGCCTGGCATTTGAAGATTCCAGTAACGGCCTGCGCGCCGCCACGGCGGCTGGCCTGGCTACCATCATCACGCCCAACCCGTTCACCGCGCAGCACAATTTTGCCGGTGCACTCAAGGTGCTGCCCGACTTGAGCCACGCCAGCCTGGCGCAATTACGGCAATGGCATCAATCGGACACCGTGGACCGGGTCTGAACTGAATTACGCTACGCCCTTTACCACTTCAGCAGAAAGCCATCCA
>JAQTSL010000046.1 GCA_028711355.1 Rhodoferax sp. | reverse complement strand
GAAGCCGCAAACCGCTGAGCTAAAAAAAGGCGTTGAAGTGCTGGTGGCCACGCCGGGGCGGCTGTTGGACCACATTGAAGCCAAAAACTGTGTGCTCAACCAGGTTGAATACGTGGTGCTTGACGAAGCCGACCGTATGCTAGACATCGGTTTTCTGCCTGATTTGCAGCGCATCCTGAGCTTTTTGCCCAAGCAGCGCACCACCCTGCTTTTTTCGGCCACGTTTTCGCCCGAAATCAAACGCCTGGCCAACAGCTATTTGCAAGACCCGGTGACGATCGAAGTGGCCAGGTCCAACGCCACTGCCTCGACCATCGAACAACACTTTTACAGCGTCGGCGACGACGACAAGCGCCGTGCGCTGCACCAGATTCTGAAGTCGCGCGGCTTGAAGCAAGCCTTTGTTTTCGTCAACAGCAAGCTCGGTTGTGCCCGGCTGGCGCGCTCGCTCGAGCGCGAGGGCCTCAATACCACCGCGTTGCACGGTGACAAGAGCCAGGACGAGCGTTTGAAGGCGCTCGAATCCTTCAAGAATGGTGAGGTTGATCTGCTGGTGGCCACCGACGTGGCAGCGCGTGGTCTGGACATCAAGGACGTGCCGGCGGTGTTCAACTTTGACATTCCGTTTCATGCCGAAGACTACGTGCACCGCATTGGCCGCACCGGCCGTGCTGGTCAGGCTGGTCTGGCGGTGACATTTGTTGCCAAAAGCGATCTGCGCCAGGTCGCCGAGATCGAAAAGCTGCTCAAGACCAAATTCGACCTGGAACCGGTTGAGTTTGACGAGGACCTGCCAGACATCCGCAAGCAAGGTCATATCAACGACGGCCACCGTTTGTACCAACACCGCGACGGTGTGCCGGCACGCGAAGCGTACGCCGAGCGGCCACGCGCGCCGCGCGCTGAATTTCGCCGCCATCAGGCGCAGGTGGATCCGTTTTTTGAAAAACCCTACGAGCCCGCATTGCCACCCGAAGCCGCACCAGCCTGGGAGGCAGCGGTCAAACCCGCCGGTCGCGGTATGTCCAGCAACATCAAACCCAAACGCAAGGTGGCGGCGTTGTTTGCCGGCGCCTGCTAGCGCGCGTCGTTGTTACTTGCCGGGTTTTTGTGCCTGGGGGCAGGTCACCTGGATCAGTTCATGGTGATGTTCACCGGCTTGCGTGGGCAGCCGCGCCGCGCTCAATTGCCCACCCCATACACAGCCGGTGTCGAGCGCCAGCAGGTTGTCACGCTCCAGCAAGCCCAGCGTGGACCAGTGACCAAAGGCGACGGTCACGTCAGAACTTTGCCGCCCCGGTACGTCAAACCAAGGCATCAAGCCGCTTGGCGCTGTCGCCGGGCGGTCTGATAGGGATAGATCCATCTGGCCGCTGGCGCTGCAAAAGCGCAGCCGCGTCAGGGCGTTGATGATCACGCGTAGCCGCTCTGCGCCGCGCCAGTCCTCATCCCAGTGATCGGGCGCATTGCCGTACATTTGGTGCAGCATCTCGGGCAGTTCGGCGCTGCGCAGAATGGTGGTCACTTCATTCGCCAATGCAATTGTTTTAGTAGCACTCCAGGCAGGCAGGACGCCAGCGTGAACCAATAAATAGCGATGCCCGTGGAGGTCCAGCAAGCGCGCCAGCGACTGTTGGCGCAGCCACTCCAGCATGGCCGGGCAGTCGGGTGCCTGCAGCAGCGCTTGTAGCGTGTCGTGGCGCCCCGGCTGGCGCGCACCGTGCGCCACGGCCAGCAGGTGCAGGTCGTGGTTGCCCAGCAGGCATTGGGCTGCTGCGCCATAGCCCATCAGCCGACGCAGCACGCCCGCAGAATCCGGACCACGGTTGACCAGGTCACCCAGAAAGTACAGCGTGTCGCGGCTGGGTGAAAAAGAAAGCTGGTCCAGCAAACGCTGCAAAGCGCCGTCACAGCCTTGCAAGTCGCCAATCAGGTAAAGTGCCATGATCCTCATTGTCGTTTGTTGCGCATGGAATTTTTGCTGATTGTTTTTTTGACGTTGCTCAATGGTGTGTTTGCCATGTCTGAGCTGGCGTTGGCCGCTAGCCGCAAGGCACGCCTGGCGGCCATGGCTGAAGAGGGCGACCGGGGTGCGCTGGCGTCGCTGACGCTGCTGGGTAACCCGAACCAGTTTTTATCCACCATCCAGATCGGCATCACGTCAATTGGCGTGCTCAATGGCATCGTGGGAGAAGCGGCATTCAGCGCCGGGCTGGCGCGCTGGTTGCAGGCGCTGGGGCTGGCTGAGGCGGCGGCGGCGTTCACGGCCACGGCGCTGGTGGTGACACTGATCACTTTTACCACCATTATTTTTGGTGAGTTGGTGCCCAAGCGCATTGGCCAGCTTTACCCCGAGCAGGTAGCACGGCTGGTAGCGCAACCGATGCTGTGGCTGGCGCGCGTGGCCGGGCCATTTGTCAAACTGCTGTCGGGCAGTACCGCAGCTATTTTGAAGTTGCTACGCATCGATGCCAACGCGGTGCGCGGCATGACTGAAGAAGAAATCAGCGCCAGCCTGGAAGAGGGGGTGGATGCGGGTGTGATCGAGGCGCACGAACACCAGATGGTGCAAAACGTGTTTGACCTGGACGGTCGGCCACTGACCTCGTTGATGGTGCCGCGCGCTGAGGTGGACTGGCTCGACGCGGGCATGACCGTGGCCGAAAGTTTGCAAAAGGTCGGTCGTGATGGTGCGCACCAGGCGCATTCGTGGTACCCGGTGTGTCGCGGCTCGCTCGACGACGTGATCGGAAAAATCAGCGTGGCGTATTTGCTGGAGCTCGGAGCACAGGCGCCAGGGACCATTGGCGACTACGTCACTTCGGCCGTATTCATACCCGAAACGCTCAACGGCATGGAGTTGCTGGAGCAGTTTCGCGCCAAGGTCGGGCGGCTGGTGCTGGTAGTCGATGAATATGGTGTGGTGCAAGGTATGCTGACGCCGCACGACTTGCTGGAGGCGATCACCGGTGAACTCAAGTCTGGCATCAAGACTGATGCCTGGGCGACGCCGCGCGACGACGGCAGTTGGCTGCTGGACGGCGTGATGCCGGTCAACGAACTCAAGTCCCGGCTTGAGATTGATGAGTTACCTGACCAGGACCGTGGCCGTTACAACACCTTGGCTGGGTTGCTGATGTCTGTCTGCGGGCATTTGCCGATCACGGGAGAAAACATCCCTTGCGCTGGCTGGGAGTTTGAGGTGGTGGACCTGGACGGCAAACGCATCGACAAGGTGCTGGCACGGTTGCAGCAGCGCCCGGGTCAGGCGCGTCCGGACAGTCGGTAGGCCAGCAGGCCAATGATCTCATGCAGTGCCATGCGCCATTTCTTGACGCCTTGATCCATGCTGTACTGCACCCAAGGCGTGTGCATGCCCGCCCGAAAATCGACCGGATAGGCGGTCACGTTCCAGCCGACCTTGCGGAATGTCGCCATGGCGCGCGGCATATGCATGGCGCTGGTCAGCAGCAACCAGGGCTGACTGGCGTCAACACCCGGCACGGTTTTGCTGAGCAGCGCGTTTTCGTAAGTGGTGCGTGACGCCGCTTCATAGATGATTTGCGCTGGCAACACGCCCTGGGCTTCAAAAAATAGCCTGGCGCGCTCGGCCTCGGTCAAGTCGCTGCCAAGCAATTCGCCCTCGCCACCGGTGAACAGCAATTTGAGCTGCGGCTGCTGGTGTAACAGCGCCAGCGCCTCGGTCAGGCGCTCGGCCGCGTCGTTGAGCGCACTTTGCCCTGGCACCGACCAGACGTACGCCGACTCCAGCGCGCCGCCCAGCACCACCACGCCGACGGTTTGAGCGGCAATCTGCTGGCGCCCGACCGGTGGGTAGCGTTGTTCCAACTGGCGCAATAACGCATCGGGCAGAGGTTCCCAGCCCAGCACCAGCAACCCGGCCAAGGTGAAGCTGCCCAGCCGCACGGCCCAGGCTGGGCGCGACTTGATCAGCAGCAGAGTGATCAGTAACAGCAGAGCGACCCATGCCAAGGGCTGCGTCAGAAACGTGGTGAGCTTCGAAGCGACGAACATGATGCGAGATTGTCTGTTAACGTGAAAGAACGGGTTGTCATACCTGGCCACGACCCGGTACCCGGTGAATCCGGACTGCACTGGATTGCCGGTCGTGGCCCGCTTGTGACAGCCATCTTTCATACTTCCGGCATTGACTGCGTAGGTGGTAGCTGAATTGGGGTCAGATCCGGCCGCGCAGCGCAACGGCTCTGACCGCAATTCTGCGGTTTGTAAGAAATAAGCTGTATTTCATGTTTCGGGGTGGCTTTGTTGCCATGAACGTTAGGTGATTGGCGTGCTGCCGGGCAGCACCACGTCCACCTGCGCACCCCCCAACGGCGACCTGGACACGCGCAGCGTTCCTCCGTGGCTGTCCACCAGGTCTTTGACCACCGCCAGACCGATACCGTGGCCGGGCGTCTGTTCGTCCAGCCGCACCCGGCGCTGGCCGATCACCTGGGGGTTGGCAAATCCCGGGCCATCGTCCTGCACCCGGATGCAAAGACCTTGCGCAGCGTCGATCCAGAGGGTCACCGTCGCTTGCTGGCGCGCCCACTTGGCGGCGTTGTCCATCAGATTACCCAACAGTTCAAAAGCGTCACCTTCGCCGATGCGCCAGCTTAGCGTGTCGGGGCAGTCGAGCGACCAGTGCAACTGACGCTCGGCGTAAACCTTGGCCAGCGTGGCGTGAATGCGTTGCAGCAGCGGCGCCAGCGCCAGCGCCGGGGCAAACAACGCGCTGCCAGCGGCACCGGCGCGGCCCAGTTGATGCACCACGATGTCGTCCATGCGGCACACCTGCTCGGCGACGCGCTGCGGCAGGTCTGCCGGTTCGCTTAGCGTGGCGCGCAACACCGCCAGCGGTGTTTTCAGGCTGTGCGCCAGGTCGTCCAGCGCTTGCCGGTAGCGGGTTTGGCGGCCGCGCTCCTGATCAATCAGCAAGTTCAAGTTGCGCGCCAGGCCAGCCAGCTCGAGCGGGTAGTGGCCTTGCAGTTGCAGTTGCTGCCCGTGTTCGACCCGCGCAACTTCTTGCGCCATTTGTTGCAGCGGGCGAAAGGCCCAATGCAGCAGTGCGGTCTGCGTTGCCAGCAAGACCAGGCCAGTAGCGGACAGCCAGCTCCAGAGCGTGCGCTCGAAAGCCCGCAGTTCCAGGTCAAACGTGGCCTTGTCTTCCAGCGCGCTAAAGACCAGCGGCGCCGACTGTGCGCCAACCGACCACAACACCCCCAGGCTGGTCGATAACAGTGCGTGCGTGCCGGCAGAGTTTGCGCCGGGCGCGTCAACGGTGTTGGCCTGAAGCCGCCATTGCCCGGGTGGCAACGCGCCGATGGACGGCAGCCGTTGGCCTAACGCCGAACCGGACTGCCAATTCATGGTCTGATCGGCGCGCGTGATGCGCGCGTACAAGCCAGAGCCCGGCAGCGACAACCGGGGTTCGGCCAGCGTGGTTGGCATCACCAACGTGCCGTTGGCGTCGAGCTCAGCTTGCGCCATCAGCAGATAGACGGTGGTTTGCAGGCGCGCATAGTGCTGGGTCAACACACTGTCGGCATGGGCTTTTTGAACCACCCAGCCAGCACCCGCCAGGAACACCAGCAACACCACGGCAGCGGCCCAGATCAGACGCGTGCGGATCGACCCGCCCCCACTCATGCCAGCTTCCAGCGGTAACCGCGGCCACGCACGGTTTCAATCGGCGCCAGCGCTCCAGTGGCGTCAAGTTTGCGCCGCAGTCGTCCGATCAGCACCTCTAGCACATTGCTGTCGCGGTCTTCGTCGTGCGGGTACAGGTAGTCGGACAGCTCTTGCTTGCTGACGATGCGGTTGCGCTGGCGGATCAGCAGTTCCAGCAAGCGGTATTCATAGGTGGTCAGTTCCAGCGGCTGTTCGTTCAGCAGCACGCGCTGCGCAGAAAAATCAACCCGCAACGGCCCCAGTTGCACCAGCTCGGACGCCGACTGCAAGGCGCGACGCAGCAGCGCCTTGACGCGTGCCGCCAGCTCAGGGTATTCAAACGGTTTGACCAGGTAATCGTCAGCGCCAGCTTCCAGCCCGGTCACCTTGTCTTGCCAACTGCCGCGCGCGGTCAGGATCAAGATCGGCAAGGTTTTGCCGTCGGCGCGTAACGACTGCACCACCTGCAAGCCACCGAGTTTGGGCAGGCCGAGATCGACGATGGCCAGGTCGAGCGGGTATTCACGCGCCTGAAACAGCCCGTCTTGCCCGTCGGCGGCATGATCGACCCGGTAACCGTCGGCCTCCAGTTGGCGCTTGAGCGTCAGACGCAGCACCGCGTCGTCTTCAATCAGCAGCAGGCGCATTGGGGCTGGTCGGGGTCTGGCGTCAACGGGTTTGGCCGCTGGTAGCGTAGATCCACACCACCTTGACTTCGCCTTGGGGCGTGAGCAGTTTGACGCGCCAGAACGCCTGACCGTCGCGCTGCGCGCGCTCGACTGACAACACGCGCCCACCATTGGCCTTGACGGCTATCTCTACCGCTTGGTTGCGGCTAACGTCGGCCCACGCGGGCAGGGTCAGCGTGAGTGACAGCGCTAATAGGCAGGGCAGGGCAAATTTCATGGTGACGAGTTAAGCGACGGTGACACCAGCGATGTTACCCGGCTCACTGCTCGATCGGGTCCACCGAGATCCGTACCAGCAACTGGTTGCCGGGGTGATTGCGGGTGACGGTGGTGTACTGCTGACCGCGGTATTCGTAGGCCACGCGATAGCCGGTGATGCGCGACTGCGAGTCATACACGGTACGGCAACTGCGTACCTGGCGCTGCGCGACCTCAACCGGGCGCTCATCAAAGCGCTCGCCGCCGGCGCGGTTCTGGTGCTGGTCGCCGACCATGGCGCCCAGCACCACGCCCAGCGCGGTGGCGGCGTCCTTGCCGCTGCCCTGGCCAAATTGGTGGCCGACGACACCGCCGGCCAGACCGCCGACGATGGCGCCGCCATAGTTGCGGTCGCGCCGCTCGCCTCGGTCACTGCCACTGCGGCGCATCGGCTCCTGCACCCAGTGGTTGCTGCATTCCTCGCGCGGTACGCTGATATTTTCCAGCACCGGCTCGGCGCTGCGCACGCGGGCGTTGTCGGTATAGCTTTGCGCGTGAGCGCCGATCAGGGCGCTGGCGAGCAGGCTGGTGATAACAATTTTTTTCATGGCACTTCTCCTATTGGGGTTGGGATGCAGTGCAGTGTGCGCCGGCCTGGCTGAACCGCGGCTGAACGAATTGCAAACTTTTTCGGCCGGGATGCGCTAGCGCCCGTTGCCAGCGCCAGCCGCTTGCCGTTGGCATTCAGCGATCAGTCTTTGTACCCGCAGGTTGTCGGGTTCTTGCTCTTGCACCTGGGTCAGCAGGCGTAGCGCTGGCCCATAGCGCCCCTGTAACTTGGCCACCAAGGCCAAGCCCAGTAGCGCAAAAAAATCGAACTCGATGTCTAGTGCCTGTTGGTAACGGGCCTGTGCCTGGTCCAGGCGCCCCAGTTGGCGCAATGCGTCAGCCGCGCGCGTCAACACAATTTTGTTGGCTGGCTGGCGCGTCAGGATCGCGTCCCAGTGAATCAGTGACTGATCCAATTGGTGCAACCCCCGGTAACTGTCAGCCAGTCCGAACAGCGCGTAAAAGTTACCGTCTTCGAGCGCCAACGCCTGCTCGAAGTAAGCAATGGCGGCTTCAAACTGATTCAATTTACGGTAACAGTTGCCTAGATTGGTGAGCAATCGCAGATCACTACGTGCCGGCTGCGCTGTGTGGGCAGCATTCCAGCAGATCAGCGCGTTCTGGTAATCTTTGGTCGCGTAGTACACGTAGCCCAGCCCGATCAGCGCATAGACATGATGCGCGTCCAGCGCCAAGGCCCTGTCATACATTTGCCTGGCCGGTTCGAAGCGTTTGGCTTTGCGGTAGGCGTCGGCCATGCGCGTGAGGACCGCCAAATCTTTGTCGTCCAGCGACAGGCACTTTTTCCACAGCGCCAGCGCTTTGCTTAGGTGCCCGTCGGCAAGGTAGCAATCGGCCAGACCGATCATGGCAAACCGGTTGTAAGGTGCTTTGGCCAGACTTTGTTGGTAAAACTGCTCGGCTCCGGCCAGATCACCGCGCAATCTGGCGGCGCGCGCGAGTCCGACCAACGCATAGATGTTGCCGGGCTCCAGTTCCAGCACTTCAAGGTAGCTGTGCTCGGCGGCCTGCAGCGCCCCCTGCTTGAGCAAGTGATTGGCCTTTTGCGTGAGTTGCGTCAGTAGATTGCCACCGTTCAGCGCCGCGAACTGCAAGTCGGTCGCAGCGGGTCGGGTCGGGGTTGACTTGTGCATGATGGGCCTGGATCGTCACCCAACATGATAGCGACATAGCTTGCAATCAGGCCATCAAGATTTGCCCAGCTTCATGAAGTCAGCACCTTGGCCCAGTTCCAGCAGGCCGGCGCTGGCGTAGATGCCCAGCTTGGCACGGGTGTCGGTGATGTCCAGGTTGCGCATGGTGAGCTGGCCGATGCGGTCGGCCGGACTGAACGGCGCGTCTTCCACCTTTTCCATGCTCAGTCGCTCAGCCGCGTAGGTGAGGTTGGGTGACTCGGTGTTGAGCAGGCTGTAGTCGTTGCCCCGACGCAGCTCCAGCGTGACGCTGCCGGTCACGGCGCGCGCCACCCAGCGCTGGGCGCATTCGCGCAGCATGATGGCCTGGCTGTCAAACCAGCGCCCTTGGTACAGCAGACGGCCGAGCTTGCGGCCGTTGTCGCGGTACTGTTCGATCGTGTCTTCGTTGTGGATGCCGGTCACCAGCCGCTCGTAAGCAATGAACAGCAGCGCCAGGCCGGGGGCTTCGTAGATGCCGCGGCTCTTGGCTTCAATGATGCGGTTTTCGATCTGGTCGCTCATGCCCAGCCCGTGGCGGCCACCGATGCGGTTGGCTTCGAGGATCAGACTGACCAGATCGGGGTATGCCACGCCGTTGAGCGCCACCGGGCGGCCTTCTTCAAAGCGCACGCTCACTTCTTCGGCTTTGACCAAGCAGTCGTCGCACCAGAACGGCACGCCCATGATCGGGTTGACGATCTTGATGCCGGTGTTGAGGCTTTCCAGGTCTTTGGCCTCATGCGTGGCGCCCAGCATGTTGCTGTCGGTACTGTAGGCTTTTTCGGCGCTCATCTTGTAGCCAAAGCCGTTGGCGGTCATAAAGGCGCTCATTTCAGCGCGGCCGCCGAGTTCGTCAATAAACGCCTGGTCGAGCCAGGGTTTGTAAATTTTGAGGCCGGGATTGGTCAGCAGGCCGTAGCGGTAAAAACGTTCGATGTCGTTGCCCTTGAAGGTGCTGCCGTCGCCCCAGATGTTGACGTCGTCTTGTTTCATCGCCGCCACCAGCATGGTACCGGTCACCGCGCGGCCAATCGGCGTGGTGTTGAAGTAGGTGACGCCGGCGGTGCTGATATGAAACGCTCCCGCCTGTAGTGCAGCCAGCCCTTCGGCGGCCAGTTGCGGCCGGCAGTCGATCAGCCGCGCCTTTTCAGCGCCGTATTCCAGCGCTTTTTTGGGAATATCGTCGTAATTGGACTCGTCAGGCTGGCCCAGGTGGGCGGTGTAGGCAAACGGAATAGCGCCCTTTTGGCGCATCCACAACAGCGCCGCACTGGTGTCAAGCCCACCGGAAAAAGCGATCCCGACCTTCTGGCCGACGGGGATGTTTTGAAGAATCGTATTAGACATAAAAATGGCCTCTAGCCCTTATGAAATAAGCGTGAGTAGCTATAAGAAATAATATTCACAAACGTCTCGTCATCAAAGAATCAACCGAAATGGCAGATGTAGTGGTAGGGTTCGGTGACGCGAATGTCGAAGCTCGAGTTGGCCGCAATGCTGAATTTTTCGCCAGGGTTGGAAGTCTGCCAGAGCGCGCTGCCGGCCAGTTTGTAGTCGCAACTACCAGCCACGCATTCCATGGTTTCAGGGGCGCCGGTATTAAAGGTCAGGCTGGCGGGCAGTACCACGCCGACCGACTTTTTGCTGCCGTCGGCCAGCGTGAGTTGGTGGCTGACGCACTTGCCGTCAAAGAAAACGCTGGCTTGGGTGGCGACGGTGACGCCGCTGAGTTGGGTGGTGGTCATGGTGGCAATCGATGATGACGTTTGAAGAAGCCTGATTTTAGAGGTCGCAGCAAGTTGATCCAAGCAGGCCGGTGCGATTCAAAGAGCGGTGTGCCCATGCAAATCTTCGAGGCACGGCCGGGCGACTGACCCAATCACCCTGCCCCAGCGGAACTGGTTATGACGGATGTTGCAGAAAAACCAGCTCTAGCCCCCGTTTGTAAAGCGCTAGCAGCTATCAAAATAGATTCAAATTTCACCCTCGTCGGCCGGACTTCTACTGACTTTTTGTGCGTATTCCGGTCGTTATGGGTGGCCGCGGGCGGGGTAGTGGGCCCCGTTGAACCCTGCCCACTTGATCCGCAGATTTAGGGTCAGAGTACACCACTCAACAAATTGACTTTGCCTGAATCAATATCATCAGCGCGGCCTTATCGCGCAGCGTCCAGAGAGCGAAGCGAACCGGGTTGGGCGTCTCGTTGAAGAGCACGACGTAATGCCTACGAACGCTTCAGTGCTGTGACTTCGATTTCGATTTTCATGCGCGGGTCCACGAGCCCAGCCGAGATCATCATTGCAGCCGGGCGCACTTCGCCGAAGTATTTGCGCAGCACCGGCCAACATTGCTCAAACTCAGTGCTATTTGGCAGGACATAGGTTACGCGAACGACGTCTTGCAAACTTGAGTTGGCTTCCCCCAATGCGGACTCAATGTTCTTCAAACATTGCTCCGTTTGCTGAACCAGGCTGTCCGAGATGGACATGGAGCTGTAGTCGAAGCCAGTTGTACCTGAAACAAACACCCAATCGCCGGCCACTACTGCGCGGGAATAGCCGATCTGCTCTTCATAGGTGGAGCCCGAACTGATGAGTTTTCTGGTCATTGGATTTTCAAAGAAGTGAAGTAAACGATAAGTTTGAATTGTGACTCCAATTTAGCTACCGCTTGCGCAAAAGCGGCCGCCATTGGGACAAGCTGTTGGTGTTTCACGCTAACTTTCATGGCAGCAAAGCCACCCCGAAGCATGAAAGAAGGATGTCATTGCGGACTCTGATCCGCTGTTCCAGTGCGGCGCCAAATTCACTGGATACCGGGTCGTGGCCCGGTATGACAACCTGTTCTTTCACGTTAACGCAGCTAGCCGGGCAGGGGCCGGTGGGCGGCTGACGATTTCTGGTACTCCAGCATGAGGAAGCTGCCCACCGGCCCCTGCCAGGCGGGTTCAACCGAGAACGTCCATTGGGCGGGTCTTCGACCCTGTAGTGCAGTGGCGCACGATCTGGTTTGGGGTGTTTTTTCAGCATCCTGACCGACATCATGCGATGCCAGCGCAAGCCTGCGCGACAATGCGGGCCGCCATGACACAAGCTTTCCAAACCCTGCCAGACTGGCTCGCGTACTGCGAGCAACTTCACCCCGTTTCCATCGACCTGACGCTGGAGCGCGTGCAAACGGTCGCGCGGCGGATGCAGATCGGTTTTAGTTGCCCGGTCATTATGGTGTCGGGCACCAACGGCAAGGGTTCCACCTGCGCCATGCTGGAAGCCATTTTGTTGCAGGCCGGCTACCGCACTGGCGTCTATACCTCACCGCATCTGGTGCATTTTGAAGAACGTCTGCGGCTGAGCGGCGAGCCGGTGAAAGCTCCAGAATTAATAGCTGCTTGCGCAAGTGTGGAAAGGGCTAGATGCCAAAATGATGATGCAATTTCGCTGACCTACTTTGAGTTCACCACGCTCGCCATCTTTGAGGTGATGCGCCACCAGCCGCTCGACGTGGTGGTGCTGGAAGTGGGGCTGGGCGGCCGACTTGACGCGGTCAACATCATTGAGCCCGATTGCGCCATCATCACCAGTGTGGACCTGGATCACATGGCTTTGCTGGGCGCCGACCGCGAAGCCATTGGTTTTGAGAAGGCCGGCATCATGCGCACCGGCCGCCCGGTGGTGGTCAGTGACCCATTGCCGCCGCAAAGCGTGCTGGACCGAGCGTTGGAGGTTGAGGCCGACTTGTGGCGTGTTGGGGTGGACTTTAATGTGTCTGGCGACAAGCAGCAGTGGGGCTGGGCCGGGCGCGGCCGGCGTTACAGTGGGCTGGCGTACCCGTCGTTGCGCGGTGCCAACCAGTTGGTCAATGCCGGCGGTGTGCTGGCGGCGCTGACCGCGCTGCGAGAGCGCCTGCCGATCACCGCGCAGGCGGTGCGGGTGGGGTTTGCAAGCGTTGATCTGCCAGGTCGATTTCAGATTGTGCCGGGCCAGCCGACGCTGGTGCTGGACGTGGCGCATAACCCGCACGCGCTGGCTGCGCTCACTGCCAACCTGGACGCAATGGGGTTCTTCCCGACCACCCATGCCGTCTTTGGTGCCATGGCAGACAAGGATTTGCCGACCATGATTCGGCGCATCCAGCCGCTGGTTGACAAATGGTACTTTACCGATTTGCCGACACCGCGCGCCGCCAAGGCCAGTCATTTGCAGCAACTCTGGCTGGATCAAAACCAGCGCGCTGACGTCACCTCGACGCTGTACGTGGACCCCGAAACGGCGTTGCAGACAGCCCTGGCCGCAGCAGACCCCGCTGATAGAATCGTGGTGTTTGGTTCGTTTTACACCGTCGGCGGTGTATTGCAGGGCGGCGTACCCCGTCTGGCTGCCAAACATCTTTCCCAAACCTGAGTTTCGCGTCTGTTGCATTTCCACCCACGTTGATCCGCATGGCTTTTTTCAAGTTTCGCAAGAAGGGCGACACGACCGATGGCGGTGGCGCTGTTGGTTTGCCTGTGCAAAGTGTGCAAGAACTTCGACGCCGTGCCAAATACCGGCTGGTGGGCGCTGCCGTGCTGGTGCTGGTTGGAGTGATTGGGCTGCCGTTGCTGTTGGACCGGCATCCTCGGCCGATCCCGGTCAACACGCCGATCGAGATTCCAGATCGCGACAAGGTGTTGCCGTTGCTTCTTTCAGCGCCGGCGGCGTCAAGAGTAGCACACGTGACCAGTGCGGTGACGCCACTGCCGTCTGAACCGGTGGTTGCCAAAGCTTCAACCGGTTCCATTGGACCTGCTGCGACGGCCGGCAAAACCACGCCACCGACCACGCTATCTGCCCCCGCGCCGATTGCGACGGCCAGTGCCGCACCGGCCACTGCCAAACCAGATAGCGCCAGCCGGGCGCAGTTGATTCTGGAGGGACAAAGTGCCGTGCCCCTCCAAGCTGTTGCACCGACAACACCGGCCAAGTCTGGTCCTGTAGCGGCAACAGATGGACCGCGTTTTGTGGTGCAGGTGGGTGCGTTTGCTGACAACGCCAGAGCGCGTGAAGTTCGCCTAAAGCTTGAAAAAACGGGCCTGAAGACCTACGCGCAGGTGGCCGAAACCAAGGACGGACGTCGCGTTCGGGTTCGGGTCGGTCCTTTTGCGACCAAAGCCGACGCCGAGCGCGCGGCCTCAAAAATCAAGAAGCTCGATTTGCCAGCGGCCTTGCTGACCCTGTGATCGCACCGCTTGCTGACCATGCCCACACTGGACTGGATTTTTGCCACTGTGTTGCTGCTGTCGATGGCGCTAGGCGGCTGGCGCGGGTTGGTGGTTGAGGTTTTGTCGCTGGTTAATTGGGCTGTGGCGTTTGTCGCCGCACAATGGTTGGCGTTGGACGTGTCGCGTTTTTTACCGATCAGCGGCGCCAGCGAGGTGATGCGCTACGCGCTCGGTTTTGTGCTGGTGTTCGTGGTTGCGGCGGTGATGGGTGGGCTGTTGGTAGTGCTGATCCGAAAGTTGACCGAGGCGGTCGGGCTGCGACCGATCGACCGGGTGCTGGGCCTTGTTTTTGGTCTGACGCGTGGTGTGCTGTTGTTGCTGGTGGTAACACTGGTAGTGACAATGACCCCGTTGCGCGAAAATCAGAGCTGGAAAGAATCGAACGGTGCCAGTCTGTGCAGCACGGTCATTGCCGGGTTAAAGCCGGTGCTGCCGCAAGGTTTGGCGCGCTACCTGCGTACTTGAAAATTTTTTTGAATCTTTAGGACGTCTATGTGTGGAATAGTGGGAGTGGTCAGCCGCTCACCGGTCAACCAGTTGCTTTATGACGCGCTGTTACTGCTGCAACACCGCGGGCAGGACGCGGCAGGCATTGTTACCCAGCAAGAGCGCAAGTTCTTCATGCACAAGGCCAAGGGTATGGTGCGTGACGTGTTCCGCACCCGCAATATGCGCTCGCTGCCCGGCAACTGCGGTCTGGGGCAGGTGCGCTACCCGACGGCGGGCAACGCTTTCAGCGATGAAGAAGCGCAGCCCTTTTACGTTAATGCGCCGTTTGGCATCGTGCTGGTGCACAACGGCAATCTGACCAACGCGCAGGCGCTCAAGGTCGAGCTGTTCAGCGCCAACCACCGGCATATCAATACCGAAAGTGACTCGGAGGTGCTGCTCAATGTGCTGGCACATGAGATTGAAGCAACCACCCGAGGCTTGCCACTGAGCCCGCAAGACGTGTTTGCGGCGGTGCGCAAGGTGCATCGTCGGGTGCGTGGTTCTTACGCGGTGATTGCATTGATTGCTGGGCACGGCGTGCTGGCGTTTCGCGACCCACATGGCATCCGCCCGCTGTGCCTGGGCCGCAGCGGTGACACCTGGATGCTAGCCAGTGAGTCGGTGGCACTGGTCGGGACAACGCATCTTTTTGAGCGCGATGTGGCGCCCGGTGAGGCGGTGTTTATCGACCTGGAGGGTCATCTTCACGCCGAGCAGTGTGCCGACGCGCCGGCGTTGAACCCGTGCATTTTTGAGTATGTCTATCTGGCGCGGCCTGATTCGGTGCTGGACGGCATTTCGGTCTATCAGGCGCGTCTGAATCTGGGTGAGACACTGGCCAAACGGGTGATTTCCACCGTGCCGCCGAACGAAATCGACGTGGTCATTCCGATTCCCGAATCAAGCCGGCCCAGCGCGGCGCAACTGGCACAGTTGCTGGGGCTGCCGTACCGCGAAGGGTTCGTGAAGAACCGCTACGTCGGGCGCACCTTCATCATGCCGGGGCAGTCGGTGCGCAAGCAGTCGGTACGCCAGAAGCTCAATGCCATCGCCAGCGAGTTCAAGGGGCGCAATGTGCTGTTGGTGGACGACTCGATTGTGCGCGGCACCACCAGTCGTGAGATTGTGCAGATGGCACGAGACGCGGGCGCGAACAAGGTATATATGGCCAGCGCGGCGCCGCCGGTGCGCTTTCCCAATGTCTATGGCATTGATATGCCGACGCCGCAGGAGCTGGTGGCGCATAACCGCACGATCGAAGAGGTGCGCCAGATCATTGGCTGCGACGCGCTGATTTATCAGGATGTCGATGCCATGAAGAAGGCCATTGGTTCGCTCAACCCAGCCATCAAGGGGTTTGACGCGTCGTGCTTTGACGGCGTTTATGTGACCGGTGATGTGACGCTGGAAGACATCATTCGACTCAACGCCAACCGGGTGACGCGGGATGAGTCGCGAGAGGAAACGTCGCGACTGGCGCTACCCAACCATGAGGACGTTGCATGACGGCCCCTGAGCATCT
>JAQTSL010000341.1 GCA_028711355.1 Rhodoferax sp. | reverse complement strand
GCAGCCACTATCAGAGAGGTGGCACGTGCCTATGCCTGTGCCCGCGCTGCCATGATTTTCTGGGGCATGGGTATCAGCCAACACACGCACGGCACCGACAACGTGCGCGCGCTGATCGCGCTGTGCATGGTCTGTGGCCAAATTGGCAAACCCGGCAGTGGTCTGCACCCGTTGCGTGGCCAAAACAACGTGCAAGGCGCCAGCGACGCCGGCTTGCTGCCGATGATGTTGCCCAATTACCAGCGCGTGACCAACGAGCCAGCCCGGCGCTGGTTTGAGCAGTACTGGGGCAGCCCGCTGGACCCCCAGAACGGCTACACCGTGGTCGAGATCATGCACCAGGCGCTGGCACCAGAATCGGACCCGCACAAGGTGCGCGGGATGCTGATCCAGGGCGAAAACCCGGCCATGAGCGATCCCGACCTGAACCACGCGCGCGCCGCGCTGGCCAGCTTGCGCCACCTGGTGGTGCAGGACATCTTTTTGACCGAAACCGCGTGGTT
Organism: Rhodoferax sp.; assembly: GCA_028711355.1. Taxonomy (GTDB): domain Bacteria; phylum Pseudomonadota; class Gammaproteobacteria; order Burkholderiales; family Burkholderiaceae_C; genus Rhodoferax. The sequence goes on along the minus strand of JAQTSL010000341.1, from coordinate 3,262 downwards.
GGCCGACGTGCTGCTACCGGCCAGCGCCTGGCCCGAAAAAACCGGTAGTGTCAGCAACACCGACCGCATGATCCAGCTCGGTCGTCAGGCGGTTGAGCCGCCGGGCGACGCGCGCGCTGACCTGTGGATCATCCAGCAACTGGCGCGGCGCGTCGGGCCGGCCGAGCCCGGGGCGGTGGTGAACTGGGATTACGCGGGTGATTACCACGGCGTGGCCGCGGTCTATGAAGAAATGCGCCAGTGCCAGGCCAGTCCCCTTGGTGGCGTGCCGTGGGCGCGGCTGCAAGCGCAGCACAGCGTGACCTACCCCTGTCAAAGCGAGGACGATCCGGGTCAGCCGACCGTCTTCATCGACCGCTTTCCGACCGCCAATGGCCGCGCCCAACTGGTGCCGGTGGCGGGCCACGCTGGGCACGAGCAGCCCGACGCCGACTACCCGCTGGTGCTGATTACCGGCCGTCTGCTGGAGCATTGGCACACCGGCAGCATGACGCGACGCAGCCGGGTGCTGGACGCGCTGGAGCCCACAGCGACTGCCAGCATCAACGCGGTTGAATTGGCGCGCCTGGGTTGCCAGCCGGGTGAGCGGGTGCGCCTGCGCACCCGCCGTGGCCAGATTGAGGTGGAGCTGCGACTGGACGACGGCACGCCCGACGGCGCGGTGTTCATGGCGTTTGCCTACCGCGAAGCCGCCGCCAACCTGCTGACCAACCCGCAACTTGACCCGGTGGGCAAGATACCCGAGTTCAAATACTGTGCAGTGGCGCTGGAGCCGGTGGGCGCTAACGTTGATGGCAACAAAGCCACCCGGTAGCATGAAAAATGGCTGTCATTGCAGGCTACGACCCGCAATCCATGCAGTTTAGATTCACTGGATACCGGGTCATGGCCCGGTATGACAGCCTGTTCTGTCACGTTAAACCGAGATTGTCCATTAGGGTTTGGCGGGCAGGCGGATGCAGTGGCGAGCCAGTTTTGGCCTGACTGAGGCGCTCATAGCTTGGGCTATGGGCAACGAAGAAGGCCCAAAATGGCCGCCAATGCGCCGCTTGCACCCAAACAGCGCCGAAGGCGCGCCTAATAGACAATCTCGGTTAAATTCAGCCCAGCTTCAGGTGCGCCTCGAATTGCGCTGCCGGCATCGGCCGACCAAACAGATAGCCCTGATAAGCGTGGCAGCCACTGGCAGCCAGAAATTCTTGCTGCGCCAGCGTTTCAACGCCCTCGGCGATGACGGCCAAGCCCATGCTATGCGCCAGCGCCACGATGGTGCGGGCAATAATGGCGTCGTTCGGGTCGGTCAGCGCATCCCTGACGAAGGACTGGTCGATCTTCAATTGGTCCAGCGGCAGCCGTTTCAGGTAGGCCAGCGACGAATAGCCGGTGCCAAAATCATCCAACGAAAAGCCGATACCTTTGGTTTTTAGCGCGGTCATTTTTTCAATGATGTCTTGCACATTGTCCAGCAACAGGCTCTCAGTGAGTTCCAGTTTGAGTTTGCTCGGATCGGCCCCGGTGCTGTCAAGCGCCGCCAGCACCTGATCGACAAAGTCGGGGTGGCGAAACTGGCGGGCACTGACGTTGACCGCTACCGTAAGATGCGCCATGGCGGGCAGCGCGGCCCAGGCCGCCAGTTGGGTGCAGGCGGCCTCAAGTACCCACAGGCCGATCGGCAGGATCAGCCCGGTGGCCTCGGCCAGCGGTATGAAATCGGCGGGCGACACCATGCCGCGCCGGGGATGTTGCCAGCGCACCAGCGCCTCGCTGCCGGTGATGCGGCCCGCAGCGTCCACCTGGGGTTGGTAGTAGAGCAGAAACTGCCCTTCCTGCACCGCCTCGCGCAGGTCAGTGTCGAGCGCGGCGCGAGCGATCACCACGGACTGCATTTCCGGGTCGAAAAAGCGCAGCGTGTCGCCGCCCGTTGCCTTGGCCTGATACATCGCCGTGTCGGCGCGTTTCATCAGTTCATCGACCGAGACCGAGTTGTCGCGAAACAGCGTGATGCCGATGCTCGCCGAGCAGTGATATCTGCGCGTACTGTGTTCGTCGCCGGCCAGGGACAGGTCGAGCAGATAGGGTTTGCGCATGGCGTGTTGAATCTTCACGGCAACGCTTTCGGCCTGAATGGCGGCCAGCGTATCGTCCTTGAGGTCTTCAAGAATCACCACAAACTCGTCGCCGCCCTGACGCGCAGCGGTGTCGCCGACGCGCACGCAGGCTTGCAGGCGGCGGGCCACCTCGACCAGAAACCGGTCGCCCACGTCATGTCCCAGTGTGTCGTTGAGGGTCTTGAAGTCATCCATGTCCAACAGCATCAGGGCGCCGCAATGATGGTGGCGGGCGCTGCTGGCCAACGCCTGTTGCAGGCGATCGAGCAGCAGCCGCCGATTGGGCAGATCGGTCAGTGAGTCATAGAACGCCAGATGTTCAAATTTGTCGGCAGAGGCCTTGCGCGCGGTAATGTCACGTACGAAGGCGCAATCGCGTTCCTGATTACCAAACTTGACATAGTTGGCAACAATTTCCACCGGAAAGCACCGCCCATCCTGGGATCGATGCTCCGACTCAAACGTCAGCGATCGGCCGACCCGGAGTTCAGCAAAATGTTTCGGCCACAGCTCGGCATTGAAGCAAACATCCACATCCGGAACCGACAACTGGAGCAATTCTTCGCGGCTAAAACCAAGTGAGCGACAGGCGGCGGCATTGGCATCGACGATGCGAGCGTCGGGCGTTATCCAGAAAATGGCATCAGAGGCGGCATCGACACTGATGCGAGTCAGATGCAGACTCTCTTGCAGTTGGTAATTTTCGGTGACGTCACTAAATACCAGCACCACACCGACGATGGCGCCGGCGGCGTTGCGGATTGGGGCCGCGCTGTCGGCAATCTGGTACTCCTGTCCGTCGCGTGCCAGCAGCACCGTGTGGTTGGCCAGGCCGACCGTTTGGCCATGCTCCATGACCCTTTGTACCGGGTTGGGGACCACCTCGCGGGTAACCGCATTGACGATGCGAAATACCTCGGACAAAGGTCGTCCCAGCGCGTCTGCCAGCGTCCACCCGGTCAAACGTTCGGCGGTCGGATTCATCCGGCTCACCTGTCCGGCGATATCCGTGGCAATAACGGCATCACCAATGGAATGCAGCGTAATGGTCAGGCTTTCTTCACTCTCGGCCAGCGCCGCTTGCGCTTGCTGGCGCACACCCTCCTGTTCAGCCAGAAGACGTTGCTGGGCCCGGTGCCGCTTTGGCTGCGAGT
>JAQTSL010000340.1 GCA_028711355.1 Rhodoferax sp. | reverse complement strand
CGAGGGAAACGTCATCGGTTTGCTGGTCGGCGCGGCGGGTGCTGTTGCCGGTAACACCATCGAGCGTATGGCCACGCGTGAGGACGCGCTCGAACTGCTGATCCAGCTCAAGGGCGGCGAACGCCGGGCCGTGGTGCAGGCCAAGGGCACCGAAACCCTGACGCCGGGCGACGCCGTCATTCTGGTCACCACCAGCGGCAAGGTCCGCGTCGCCAAAGCGCCCAAATAATTGGGGTCAGAACCCAATTAATTTTTATCGATGGCCCGTCTGCCCCGTCTGACGCTGCCCGGCTATCCGCACCATGTGGTGCAGCGTGGCAACAATCGGCAACCGATTTTTGCCCGCAATGCCGATTACCAGGAGCTGCTTGATTTGCTGGATGAGCAGGCCAAGGCGTTCGACGTGGTGCTTCATGCCTATGTGCTGATGAGCAATCACTTTCATCTGCTGGTGACACCGCAATCGCAGGATGGGCTGCCCAAGATGATGCAGGCGGTTGGGCGCAATTACGTGCGTTCTTTTAACCATCGTGAGCAACGCAGTGGCACGCTGTGGGAAGGGCGCTACAAGTCCACCCTGATCCAGACCGATCGCTATTTGCTGGCGTGTATGGCCTACATTGACCTAAATCCGGTGCGTGCCGGTCTGGTGACGCAGCCGCAAGACTACCCCTGGTCCAGCCATCTGCATTACGTTGGCGTGCGCCCGGACCGACTGATTACGCCGCATGCCCTGTATTGGGAACTGGGCAACACGCCGTTTGCGCGTGAAGCCGCTTATGCAGAGTTGGTGCATAGCGGCGTTGATGCGACCCAGCAAAGTGCCTTGACCGATTCTGTGCTGAGCGGTTGGGCGCTGGGTGCGCCCGATTTTGTCGCAGATTTACAAAAAAGAACTGCACGACGCGTTGCCAAGAAAGCCGCGGGGCGTCCCTTCTTGAGTCCAAAAACAATCGCTATTTAGTGCTGTAGCGCTTATATGGTAAGCGTGTAGCGCTCTTATTATTGATGTGTCCCCAATTAAACATAAAGGTTGATTTTTGAAAATTAATTGGAATCTGACCCCAATTAATTTGTTTGGCATGGGTGTTGCGGTGCGGTAAAGTACTGATCTTTGATAAATTCACAGGAGTGCGCATGACGACGGCTGACGAGATAGAAATGCTGCAAAACCAGGGTTTGTATGCTCCCGAGCACGAGCACGACGCCTGCGGCGTGGGCTTTGTGGCGCACATCAAGGGTGGCAAGTCGCACGACATTGTGTGCAATGCGCTCAAGATTCTGGAGAACCTGGACCATCGCGGTGCGGTTGGCGCCGACAAGCTGATGGGTGACGGTGCCGGCATTTTGATCCAGTTGCCCGACGCGCTGTACCGTGAAGAAATGGGCAGCCAGGGTGTGACGCTGCCACCACCGGGTGAATACGGCGTAGGGATGGTCTTTTTGCCCAAGGAACACGCTAGTCGCGAGGCCTGCGAGCAAGAGCTTGAGCGTGCCGTGATGGCCGAAGGCCAGGTGGTGCTGGGCTGGCGTGACGTGCCGGTCGATGCCGATATGCCGATGTCGCCCGAGGTGCGCAAAAAGGAGCCGGTGATTCGCCAACTGTTCATCGGCCGTGGCAATGATGTGATCGTGCAAGATGCGCTGGAGCGCAAGCTGTACGTGATCCGCAAGACTGCCAGCGCGCACATCGTGGCCTTGAGGCTCAAGCACAGCAAAGAGTATTACGTGCCCAGCATGAGCAGCCGCACGGTGATCTACAAGGGTTTGTTGCTGGCCGGGCAGGTCGGCCAGTATTACCGTGACTTGCAGGATCCGCGTTGTGTGTCGGCGCTGGGCCTGGTGCACCAACGGTTTTCGACCAACACCTTCCCGCAGTGGCCGCTGGCGCACCCGTACCGCTATGTGGCGCACAACGGCGAAATCAACACCGTCAAGGGCAACTACAACTGGATGAAGGCGCGTGAGGGCGTGATGAGCTCGCCGGTGATGGGTGACGACCTGAAAAAGCTCTATCCCATCAGCTTCCCCACCCAATCCGATACCGCCACGTTTGACAATTGCCTGGAGCTGCTGACCATGGCTGGCTACCCGCTGGCGCAGGCGGTGATGATGATGATCCCCGAGCCGTGGGAGCAAAACCCCGGCATGGACGAGCGCCGTCGCGCCTTTTATGAATACCACGCCTCGATGCTGGAGCCGTGGGACGGCCCGGCCAGCATCGTGTTTACCGACGGTCGCCAGATTGGTGCCACGCTGGACCGCAATGGTCTGCGCCCGTCGCGCTACTGCATCACCGACGACGATTTTGTGGTGATGGCTTCTGAATCAGGTGTGTTGCCGTTCCCAGAGAGCAAGATCGTTCGCAAATGGCGGCTACAACCGGGCAAGATGTTCATGATCGACCTGGAGCAAGGTCGCATGATCAACGACGAAGAGCTCAAAAGCAGTCTGGCCAACAGCAAGCCTTACAAGCAGTGGATTGAAAACCTGCGCATTCGCCTGAGCGAAGTGCAGGGCGGTGGCGAACCGGCCAGCGCGTCTGAGTCTGAGGTGCCACTGCTGGACCGCCAACAAGCCTTTGGTTTTACCCAGGAAGACCTCAAGTTTTTGATCGGGCCGATGGCCGCCAACGGCGAAGAAGCCATCGGTTCGATGGGTAACGACAGCCCGCTGGCGGTGCTGTCAGATCGCAACAAGCCGCTGTACAACTACTTCAAGCAACTGTTTGCGCAGGTGACCAACCCGCCAATCGACCCGATCCGTGAGGCGATTGTCATGAGCCTGGTCAGCTTCATTGGCCCCAAGCCCAATCTGCTCGACATCAACCAGGTCAACCCGCCGCTGCGGCTGGAGGTGAGCCAGCCGATTTTGGACTTTGCCGAGATGGCCAAGTTGCGCAACATTGCCGCGCACACTCAAGGCAAGTTCCGTAGTTATACGCTGAATATCACTTACCCGTTATCCTGGGGCAGCGAGGGCGTTGAAGCCAAGCTGGCGTCGCTGTGTGCCGAGGCGGTCGATGCAATCAAGGGCGGCCACAATATTTTGATCGTCAGCGACCGCGCGGTCAGTCCGATCCAAGTGGCTATTCCGGCGCTGCTGGCGCTGTCTGCCGTGCACCAGCATTTGGTGCGCGAGGGGCTGCGCACCACCGCCGGGCTGGTGGTCGAAACCGGCTCGGCGCGCGAGGTGCATCACTTTGGCGTGCTGGCGGGTTACGGTGCCGAGGCGGTGCACCCCTATCTGGCGCTGGAAACGCTGGCGGCATTTGCCAAAGATTTGCCGGGCGATCTGAGCGCCGACAAGGCGATTTACAACTACATCAAGGCGGTCGGCAAGGGCTTGTCCAAGATCATGTCCAAGATGGGCGTATCCACTTACATGAGCTATTGCGGCGCCCAGTTGTTTGAAGCGATTGGCTTGTCCAGCAAGACGTTGGCGCAGTATTTCTCGGGCACGCCCAGCCGGGTCGAGGGGATTGGCGTGTTTGAAATTGCCGAAGAAGCCATCCGCATGCACAAGGCCGCGTTTGGCAGCGATCCGGTGTTGGCCAACCGGCTGGATACCGGAGGCGAATACGCCTGGCGCACCCGGGGCGAAGAACACATGTGGACGCCCGATGCGATTGCCAAGTTGCAGCACAGCACGCGCGCTAACAACTGGAACACTTACAAGGAATACGCGCAGATCATCAATGACCAGAACAAGCGCCACATGACGCTGCGCGGATTGTTTGAGTTCAAGATCGACCCGGCCAAAGCGATCCCGA
>JAQTSL010000045.1 GCA_028711355.1 Rhodoferax sp. | reverse complement strand
TTCGATGCCGCTGGTGGTGGCATCAGCGCCGGTGCCACTGCCGTGCTTATTTATCCAGCCAAAACCCATGTTTTCCATCGGAGCGGCTTCGGGCGCAGGGCCGACCAGCTTGGGGTCACCGGCGCCGTGCGCCTTGCCGAAGGTGTGGCCGCCGGCCACCAAGGCCACCGTTTCATAGTCGTTCATGGCCATGCGCAGAAAAGTCTCGCGGACGTCGCGGCCCGAGAGCACCGGGTCGGGGGTGCCGTCCGGCCCTTCGGGGTTGACGTAGATCAGGCCCATCTGTACCGCAGCCAGCGGGTTTTCGAGGTCACGCTCGCCGCTGTAGCGGCTGTTCGGTTTGTCGCTGGTGGCCAGCCACTCTTTTTCGGCGCCCCAGTTGATGTCTTCTTGCGGCGCCCAGATGTCCACGCGGCCAGCGCCAAAGCCAAAAGTCTTGAAACCCATCGATTCCATCGCCACGTTGCCCGCCAGGATGATCAGGTCGGCCCACGAGATGGCGTTGCCGTATTTTTGCTTGATCGGCCAGAGCAGACGGCGCGCCTTGTCCAGGTTGCCGTTATCGGGCCAACTGTTGATGGGGGCAAAGCGCTGGTTGCCGCTGCCCGCGCCGCCACGGCCGTCTGCGGTGCGATAGGTGCCCGCGCTGTGCCAGGCCATACGGATGAACAGCCCGCCATAGTGGCCCCAGTCAGCCGGCCACCAGTCCTGGCTGTCGGTCATCAGCGTGGCCAAGTCCTGCTTGAGCGCGGCGAAATCCAGCTTGTTGAAGGCTTGGGCGTAATTGAAGTCCGGGTCCATCGGATTGGACGCGGGCGCGTGCTGGTGCAGGATGCCCAGGTTGAGCTGATTTGGCCACCAGTCGGCGTTGGACTGGGCGCCAAGGGTCGCGCGTGCGCCAGCGGCGGCGTGGAACGGGCATTGGGCTGCGGTGGAACGGGTGTTCATGGTGAGGCTCCAGTGTTTGGAAGCCTCAACTTTAGGGCGGGTGCATCAATCTGGCTATTTGATTGTGTGAAATTGGCCCATAGATATCAGCTATTCGACAACGTGAAAGTAGATGGTTGTCATGCCGGCCCCGGATCAGGTCCGGGGTTTCAACATCCGGCATCCATGGATTGCGGATCGTGGCCCGCAATGACAGCCATTATTTATGCCTCCGGGCGGCTTCTTTGCCATAAAGACAGTTTCAAATTACACGCGCGAGCCGAGCGTGCGCAGGCGTTGTGCAGCCTCGCGCAGCGCGCTGGCGCTGGTGTCCCAGCCCAGGCAGGCGTCGGTGATCGAGACGCCGTATTTCAGGTCTTGGGGCTGACACAGTTTCTGGTTGCCTTCAAACAGGTTTGATTCCAGCATGACGCCCTTGATCGACATATTGCCGTCAATGATCTGTCCGACCACATCCTTGAGCACCAGGCTTTGCAGCGCGTGGTTCTTGCGCGAATTGGCGTGGCTGCAGTCGACCACAATGTTGACGGGCAGCTTGGCCGCTGCCAGCGTGACCTCGGCTTCGGCAACAGCCACCGAGTCGTAATTGGGCACCGCACCGCCGCGCAGGATCAGGTGACCGAAAGCATTGCCGCGGGTGTGCGTGAGCGCAACTTGCCCGTCGCCATTGACACCCAGGAACGTGTGCGGTTGTGCTGCGGACAGCATGGCGTTGACGGCCACCTCCAGGTTGCCGTCAGTACCGTTCTTGAAACCAACCGGGCTGGACAGGCCGCTGGCCATTTCGCGATGCGTCTGGCTCTCGGTGGTGCGCGCACCGATGGCGCTCCAGGAGATCAGGTCGCCCAGGTATTGCGGCGTGATCGGGTCGAGTGCCTCGGTGCCACAAGGCAGGCCGGCGTCGTTCAAATCAATCAGCAACTTGCGCGCGATGTGCAGGCCTTCTTCGATGCGGAAGCTGTCGTCCATGCGCGGGTCGTTGATCAGACCCTTCCAGCCGACGGTGGTGCGCGGCTTCTCGAAATAAACGCGCATCACGACGAAGATCTGGTCGGCCAGTTCGTCGGCCAGTGTTTTGAGTTTTTGCGCGTAGTCGGTGGCAGCGACAACGTCGTGAATCGAGCAAGGCCCGACCACCACCAGCAAGCGTTTGTCGTTGCCTTGCAGGATATTGGCAACGGTGGCGCGGGCCTGGCTCACGGTTTGCATGGCCCGGCTGCTGGCCGGCACCGCGTCATGCAGCGCCGACGGCGACAGCAGCGCCTGCTGGGCCAGCACGTTCAGGTTTTCAAAGGCGTTTGGGAAGGTCATGGTATTGGTGCAAAAAATAAGGCTCTAGCCCTTATTCTATCTGCGTAACCAGCTATGACAAAAATAGCTATTCAGGTTTCGCTCAACGCCTCGTCCAGCAGCTCGATCCAGTGCCGCACCGGTTTGTCGGTGCCGCTTTGCAGATGGGTGATGCAGCCGATGTTGGCCGACACAATCTGCTCAGGTTTCTCGCTGCCAAACGTGGTGTCCAGGTTGACCAGCTTGCGGTCGCGCAACTGGTAGGCTATTTCGGGGTTGAGCACGCTGTAGGTGCCCGCCGAGCCGCAGCACAGGTGCGCTTCGCAGCCGTTGAGCTTGAGGGCAAAGCCCAGCTCGGTTAGGTACTTTTCGACCAGACCGCGCACCTGCATGCCGTGTTGCAACGAGCACGGCGGGTGAAAAGCGATGCGGCTGGCGCTGGCTTTGACCTTGTCACGCAGTTTGGGCGTCAGTTCGGGCAGCCATTCACTAACGTCACGCGTCAACTCGCTCACGCGCGCCGCCCGCTCTGCATAGAGCGGGTCGTCGCGCAGGATGTGACCGTAGTCCTTGACCGTGGCGCCGCAGCCCGAGGCGTTGATGACGATGCCATCGGCACCGGCTTGCAGCAGTGGCCACCAGGCGTCGATGTTGGCACGCATCTCAGCGCGGCCGCCGTCCTGGTCGTTCAGGTGGAACTTGACCGCGCCGCAGCAGCCCGCTTTGGGAACCACCACGCACGCAATGCCAGCGGCGTCAAACACGCGCGCGGTGGCGGCGTTGATGTTGGGGCTCATGCTGGGTTGCACGCAGCCGGCCAGCATCAGCACCTGACGGGTATGCTGGCGCGTCGGGGTTGCTCCAGCGTTTTGCCGCACCGGCACCTTGTTTTGCAAGGCATGCGGCAGCAATGGGCGCACCAGTTGCCCGAGCGCCATGGCCGGCCCAAACAGCGGCGACGGCAGGCCCTCTTTGAGCGCCCAGCGCAGTGCGCGCGCGCCGGCCGGGCGCGGTACCTGGGCATCGACCAGCTTGCGCCCGATGTCGAGCAAGTGACCGTATTGCACACCGCTGGGGCAGGTGCTTTCGCAATTGCGACAGGTCAGGCAACGGTCCAGATGGGACTGGGTTTTTTGCGTCGGCACGCGGCCTTCAAGTACTTGCTTGATCAGGTAAATACGACCACGCGGGCTGTCGAGTTCGTCGCCGAGCAACTGGTAAGTGGGGCAGGTGGCGGTGCAAAAACCGCAGTGCACGCATTTGCGCAGAATGGCTTCGGCCTCGATGCCCTCGGGCGTGCCCTGGTATTGGGGGGCGAGTTGGGTTTGCATGGGGTTACAGCGCCCGGTACAGGCGGCCACGGTTAAAGACGCCGGCCGGGTCAAACTCGGCCTTGAGCCGTTGATGGATCGACCAGAGCGCCGGATTTAAGGCGTCAAATCGGTCGCTAGCGCTCTCAGTGTCTGCGTTGATAGCTCTGAATAACGTAGCGTTTCCACCAACGCCGTGAGCCAGCTTTTGCAGCACAGCGTGCTGCGACAGCGGCGCCCACAGCCAGCGCTGCGCACCGTGCCATTCAATCAATTGAGGCCAGGCCAGGTCCAGCGCTGGCGCCGTCGGCGGCAGGCTCAGGCGCCACAGCGCCAGCGCCGCAGCATCAGAGGGCGGGGTAAAAAAAGGCAGTTGCTGGTCACGCAAGGCGCTCCAGTCAGGGCCAGCCTGGGCGTTGTCCAGGCGCTTGCCTGGCAGCTCGCCCAGCAGCTTTTGGCAGGCCGATTCGACCGCCGCCACAGCACCGCGCAGGCGCACAAACAGCAGCTCGGGCGCTCCCGGCGCGCTGTCGTCGCGGACCCAGCAACTGGCGTTCAGCGGCAGCGGTTGGCCGCCCCAGCGTTGTAGTTGCGCCAGCGCGCGCGCCTGGTCCAGTTCAAACACCAATGTGGCTTGACCCGGTGCCAGCGGCAGTACCTTGAGTGAGATGTCGGTCAGCAGGCCGAGCGTGCCCAAAGCACCCGCCATCAGGCGCGAGACGTCGTACCCGGCCACGTTTTTTATCACCTGGCCGCCAAAAATCAGCGCTTCGCCGCGGCCGTTGATCATCTGCACGCCCAGCACAAAGTCGCGCACGCAGCCCACGTTGGCGCGCGCCGGGCCGCTCAAACCGGCTGCCACCATGCCGGCGCAGGTGCCCGTGCCGTTGGCCTGCGGCGTGGAGTAGCGCGGTGGTTCAAACGCCAGGCATTGGCCTTGCTCGGCCAGCGCTGCTTCCAGTTCGGTCAGTGGGGTGCCGGCGCGCACCGTCACCACCAGTTCGGTCGGCTCGTAGCTGACGATGCCGCGGTACGCGCCGGTGTCGAGCCGCTCGCCTTGCGCCGGATTGCCGTAAAAGTCTTTGCTGCCGTGGCCGCGGATGCGCAACGGGGTGTTGCTGGCGGCGGCGGCGCGAATGCGGTCGATGAAAGTCTGTCGAAGCTGTTCCATGGTGTGGTCCGTTTGAGCAGGCGCAATGGTAGGGCCAAGTCAAAGCGGCGCGATTGAATTTTTTGAAACCTTGGTGTTCTGAAAATTCTTTGGCGGGGCGACGGTGCCGTTGTGGCATATTCGCCGTCATGTGGCGCCGTTTCCTACAATCTGTTGGGGTCAGAGCAGATCGCTTGCGCGAGTGGTCTGACCCGCAATCCTTCAAGAATTTGCCAGCCCTGTGGTGGGCCATCTTGTTACCTTTGAGCGCGCTGCTGTCGTGGTTGTTCACGCTGGTGCATCTGCCCGCCGGGGTGCTGCTGGGCTGCATGGCGGCGGGCATCTGGCTGTCTTCCCGTGATGTGCAATTGCACCTGCCAACGCCCTTGTTTGCGCTCGGACAAGGGGTGCTGGGCTGCCTGATGGCGCAAAGCCTGCAACCGGCAGCGCTGGCCAAGGTGGCGGCCGATTGGCCGGTGTTTTTGCTGGCCACCAGTGCGGTCATCGTGGCCAGCGCGGTACTGGGCTGGATTTTGATGCGGCGCAAAGTCTTCCCGGGCAGTACCGCCGTCTGGGGGCTGGCACCGGGCGCGGCGTCGGCCATGGTGGTGCTGGCCGAGTCGTATGGCGCCGACGTGAGATTGGTGGCGTTCATGCAGTACCTGCGCGTGGCGGTGGTCACCGCCACCGCCGCCCTGGTGGCGCGCCTGTTTGCCGGTCACAGCACGTCGCCGGTGGTAGCGGGTGTGGGTTGGTTCGAGCTGGTCAACGCCAGCCATGTCGGCTGGACGCTGTTGCTGGCGTTTGGTGGCGCGGCGCTGGCGTACCGGTTGCGCATCCCGGCCGGCCCGATGGTGTTGCCGCTATTGGTCGGCACCGCACTACAGTCCGCTGGCTGGCTGGTGATCGAGCTGCCCGCGCTGGTGCTGGCGCTGGCCTACGCGATGATCGGCTGGAGCATCGGTTTGCGTTTTACCCACGCCATTTTGTTGCACGCGTTGCGCGCACTACCCCAGGTATTTGCCTCGATCGTGGTGCTGATGGGTGTTGGCGTGGTGATTGCGGTGGCGCTGACCGAATGGATGGCGATTGACCCGATGACCGCTTATCTGGCGTCCAGCCCGGGCGGGGCTGATTCGGTGGCGGTGATTGCGGCTACCAGCGCGGTCGATGCCGGTTTTGTGATGGCGATGCAACTGGCGCGCTTTTTACTGGTGCTGGTGTTCGGGCCGTCGGTATCGCGCCTTGTCGCCAGCAAAAATGACGGGAACTAAACAGTATGCGACTCTTGCTGGCTGAAGACGAAAGCGAGCTTGCCAACTGGCTGGTGCGCGCGCTGGAACAAAGCGGCTTCCAGGTCGATTGGGTCAACGACGGCCGCATGGTGCGGGTGTCGCTCAAGGCCACCCGCTACGACGCGCTGATTCTTGACCTGGGGCTGCCGGGCCTGGACGGGCACGACGTGCTGGCCAACCTGCGCCAAGCCGATCATCGGCTGCCGGTGCTGATTTTGACCGCGCGCGACTCACTCAAGGAGCGCGTCAGCACACTGCACGAAGGTGCCGACGACTTTCTGGCCAAGCCGTTTGAGCTGGCCGAGCTGGAGGCGCGGCTGACGGCACTGATTCGTCGCAGTCGCGGCAGCGAGCACCCGCGCCTGGCCTGCGGGCCCCTGAATTACGACCCTGGCGCCAAGCAATTCACGCTGAGCCACCAGCCGCTGGCCCTGACCCCGCGCGAACACGCCGCTTTGCTGGCGCTGATCCAGCACAGCAACGAGCCGCTGTCCAAGCAAGAGATTCTGGACCGCGTGTTTTCGGACGAGCAGGACGTCCACCCGGAAGCGGTCGAGGTGATGGTGCACCGCCTGCGCAAGCGCCTGGCGGGCAGCACGGTGCGTATCAGCACGCTGCGCGGCCTGGGTTACGTGCTGGAAAGTGGTGTTTGATGCTACAGCGCCTGCATTCATTGAGCCTACGTCGCTCACTGCTGTTGTTGCTGGTGCCTGGCTTGATGCTGGTGGCAGCGGCGGAACTCTGGCAGACCTGGCGCACCGCCACCGATGCAGCCAACGCAGCCTATGACCGCTCGCTGCTGGGCGCCATCAAGTCGATGGATGCCAATATCTCGACTGCCAGCGGTGGCCTGGGAGTCGAGCTGCCATACCGCCTGCTGGAGTTTTTTGAGCTCACTGCCAGCGGCCACGTGTATTACCGCGTTGCCACCGAAGATGGCCTGGTGGAAATTGGCAACAACGGTCTGCCGCTACCGCCGGGGGTACTGGTAACCAATCAGCCCCGGTTTATGGACGCGCTTTATTTTGACGAGCCGGTGCGTGTGGGCGCTTACGCGCGTGTGCTGGAGCGGCCTTTGGGCAGCCAGGTCCCTGGGCAGCGGCTGGTGATCCAGGTGGCCGAAACGCTGGAATCGCGCCAGGCCTTCACCCGCGCGCTGGTGCTGCAGTCGGTAGCGCGTGACCTGTTGCTGCTGGCGGTCGCTACCGGTCTGATGGTGCTGGCGGTGGGCTGGGCCTTGCGCCCGCTGGCACGCTTGCGCGCTGAGGTGCAGGCGCGCGCCGTGCAAGACCTGACGCCGATCGCGCCACAAGGCATACCGGCCGACGTGCAGCCGCTGGTGCAAGCGATCAACTTTCACATTGAGCGCAACCGTCAGCACACCGAAGCACGCCAGCGCTTTGTTGACGATGCCTCACACCAGTTGCGCACGCCGCTGACTACGCTGGCCACGCAGGTCGGCTTTGCCCTGCGTGAGACCGACCCGGCACAGCAGCGCGAGGTGCTGATGGCCATCAAAGCACAACTCGAAGAAACGGTGCGCCAGACCAACCAGATGCTGGCGCTGGCACGGGTGGACAGTGCGGCCGTCACGCTGGAACTGCTGGACCTCAACACGCTGGCCGAAAGCGCCACGCGCAGTTGGTGGGCGCAGGCGCGCACGCAACGCATTGATCTCGGTTTTGAACCAGCTACTTCAGCGCCAAAAGTCATGGGGCATCCGGCTTTGCTCATGGAAGCACTATCAAATTTGCTTCATAACGCGACCCGCTATGGGCCCGCTGGGGCGCAGGTCACAGTGCGGGTGACGCACAGCGCAGACCAATGCATCCTGTCGGTGATCGACACCGGCCCCGGCATGAGCGCGTCAGACCTGGCGCGTGCGGGCGACCGTTTTTTTCGCGGCAGCAAGGTGTCGCAACCCGGCTCGGGGCTGGGGCTGGCGATCGTGCGCTCGATTGCCGAACGACTAGGGGGCCAGATGCGGGTCAGCACCGGGCTCAACGGACAGGGGCTGGCGGTGGCCATCGTGCTACCGGTCAGGAAGGTGACAGAAGATCAACCCAACGGGTGATAAACCGTACAAGCCGCTGAATCGGTTCCGCTACGCGGCCGGATCTGACCCCGATTCAGCTACCGCCTGTGTAAATTGCGGGTTTTCCCTAGTGTTTTGACGATTTTTCTGAAAGCCATTCGAAAGCCCGGTTTCTCTACAGTGCGCCCACTCCTGCAACCGGGTCATCGGTTTTGGAGCGGCAATCAACCTGTAACCTGGAGACATCATGAAATTCAATGCTTTCAACAAATCGCTTCTTTCTGTTTTGCTGGCCAGTGCGGCCACTGCCAGCCTGGCTAGCGCGCTGGAAAAAACCGAATGTATTGCCGCGGCCAAGCCGGGTGGCGGCTTCGACCTGACCTGCAAACTGGCGCAAGCTGCGCTGATGCAAGGCAAATACATTGCCGACCCGATGCGCATCAGCTATATGCCCGGTGGCATTGGCGCGGTGGCCTACAACACCATCATTGCGCAGCGCCCGGCCGAAGCCGGCACCATCGTCGCGTATTCGGGTGGTTCGCTGTTGAATATTGCCCAGGGCAAGTTTGGCCGCTACAACGAAAACGACGTGCGCTGGGTGTCGGCTGTGGGCAGCGATTTTGGTGCGGTGATCGTCGCTGAAAATTCACCTTTCAAGAGCCTGAAAGATCTGGTGGCTGCGGTCAAGGCCGACCCCACCAAAGTGGTGTTTGGTGCCGGTGGTTCGATTGGCAGCCAGGACTGGATGAAGGCCGCGCTGACCGCGCGTGCCGCGGGCCTGAGCCCCAAGTCGATGCGCTTTGTCGCGTTTGAAGGCGGCGGTGAAGCCATTACCGCGCTGCAAGGCGGTCACGTGCAGGTCTATTCGGGCGATGCCTCCGAAGCCGAAGAACAGATCAAGGCCGGTGCCAAGATCCGTGTGCTGGCCGTTATGTCCGACAAGCGTCTGGAAGGCAGCCTGGCTGGCGTACCGACTGCCAAGGAGCAAGGGATGGATGTGGAATGGCCGATCATCCGCGGCTTTTATGTCGGCCCCAAGGTCAGTGATGCCGACTACAAGGTATGGAGCGACACCTTCAGCAAGATGATGGCAACACCTGAATTCAACAAACTGCGTGGTGAACGGGGCCTGTTCAAGTTCGCCCTGACCGGCCCTGAGCTGGACGTTTACATCAAGAAGCAAGTTGTTGCCTACCGTGGCATGGCGGCTGACTTTGGCCTGAACGTCGCCAAATAGGTCCGGCTGGTTGACCTGGCCCGACGGGCCGGGTCTGCTTTCATTTTCAGGAGACAAATTCATGAGTGACCGCATTCTGGGCGCGGTGTGTGTTGTCGTGGGCGCAGGCATGGCCTGGGCGGCACGCGGTTACGTGGCCCCCATTTCGTACGAGCCGGTGGGACCGAGTTCTTTTCCCATGCTGATGGCGGGGCTGATGGCGGCCACCGGAGCCTGGCTGGTGGTCAAACCGGGCCAACGAGGCTTCGCCATGGCACGCACGCAGCTCAAGCCGTTTGCCATGTCGGTGCTGGCCGTGTTTATTTACGCGGGCTTGTTTGAGCTGCTGGGTTTTACCGTGGCCACCACGGTGATGGCGGTTCCGGTAGGCATGGCCTTTGGCGGCGGTTGGAAAAAATCGTTACTGGGTGGCATCGGCATCGGGCTGGCGTTGTACCTGCTGTTTGACAAGCTGCTCGACGTGGTCTTGCCCACTGGCATTTTGTCGTTTATTTTTGGGGGACGCTGATGGATACCTTGCAACACTTGCTGGCTGGCTTTGGCGTAGCGCTGTCGCCTTCCAATCTGCTGGTGGCCGCGTTCGGCGGATTGACCGGCACGGTGGTGGGCATGTTGCCCGGCCTGGGCCCGATCAACGGCGTGGCGATTTTGATGCCGCTGGCGTTTGCGTTGAAGTTGCCACCGGAAACCGCGCTGATTTTGCTCGCTGCGGTGTACATGGGCTGCGAGTTTGGCGGGCGCATCTCGTCCATTTTGCTCAATGTGCCGGGTGATGCCGGTGCCATCATGACCGCGCTGGACGGTTACCCGATGGCCAAAAACGGCCAGGCCGGCGTGGCACTGTCCATCTCTGCCTGGAGCTCGTTCATCGGCTCGCTGATGGCCACCATCGGCATCGTGCTGTTTGCCCCGTTGCTGGCGCGCTGGGCGCTGGCCTTTGGCCCGGCGGAGTACTTTGCCCTGATGTGTTTTGCCTTTGCCTGCATCACCGGCTTGATGGGTGACGCACCGATGAAGGCAGCGCTGGCGGCAGTGATTGGCCTGTCACTGTCCACCATCGGGCTGGACTCCAACTCGGGCGTCTATCGTTTTACCGGTGACAACCTGCATTTGTCTGACGGCATCCAGTTCATCGTGGTGGTGATTGGAGTGTTCTCGATCAGCGAGATTTTGCTCATGCTGGAACAACATCACGCCAATACCGGCATCATCAAGATCACCGGGCGCAGCCTGTTCAACATGAAGGAACTGACCTACACCTGGTGGACCACCTTCCGGTCGGCGGTGCTGGGCTTTGTGGTGGGTGTGTTGCCCGGTGCCGGTGCCACCATTGCCAGCGCCATGGCGTATTCCACCGAAAAACGCCTGGCGGGCCCTACCGGACATTTTGGCGAAGGCGACATCCGCGGCGTGGCCGCCCCTGAGGCTGCCAACAATGCGTCGGCCGCGGGCTCTTTCGTGCCGATGCTCACCTTGGGTGTGCCGGGCTCGGGCACCACCGCGGTGATGGTGGGGGCGCTGTCGCTCTACAACATCACGCCCGGTCCGGCGCTGTTCTCGCAAAACCCGACGCTGGTCTGGGGTCTGATTGCGTCGCTGTTTGTGGCCAACGTGATGCTGCTGTTCATCAACATCCCGATGGTGGGCGTCTTTACCCGCATCCTGCGCCTGCCCAACTGGATTCTGGTGCCCGGCATTCTGGCCATCAGTGCGATCGGGGTGTTTTCGGTGCACGCCACCACGTTTGACTTGATGCTGATGTCCACCTTTGGCGTGGTCGGCTACCTGCTGCGCAAACAGGGCGTGCCGATGGCGCCGTTGATTCTGGGCTTTGTGCTGGGCGACATGATGGAACAAAACCTGCGCCGCGCGCTGTCCATCACCAATGGCGAACTCGGTATTTTGATGGAGAGCCCGATCAGCAAGGGGCTGTGGATCGGCGCCGTGCTGATGGTGGCAGTACCGCCGCTGCTGCGCGTACTGGCCAGTCGCAAAGTGGCGGCGGCGGCTTG
The DNA here is from genome assembly GCA_028711355.1 of Rhodoferax sp. Taxonomy (GTDB): domain Bacteria; phylum Pseudomonadota; class Gammaproteobacteria; order Burkholderiales; family Burkholderiaceae_C; genus Rhodoferax. Next base: position 4,455 of record JAQTSL010000045.1, on the reverse strand, counting down.
ACCGGCTACTGATTGCTTTAAGTAAAAAACTGGTTGTCATACCGGGCCACGACCCGGTATCCATCGATTGCGGATCGGGGTCCGCAATGACAACCGTTTTCATGTTTCAGGGCGGCCAACACGCAGTCAGGTACCAGCGCCGCAGAAAAAATTCACCGGCAAACCGGGCACCTCCACCCGCAGCGACAGCACCTGTCCGGACAGCGGAAAGGCCACCATCTCGGCCGCGCTGCTATGGTGGCGTGCGCTGGTGAGGTAAAGCGTTTTGAGGTCTTCGCCGCCAAAGCACGGCATGGTCGGGCTTTGCAGTGGCACCGCGATCGATGCCAGCAAGCGGCCGTCGGGCGCCAACTGGCAGACCCGTCGCCCCTCATACAAGGCGACCCAATAGTTCCCTTCGATGTCAACCGCCGCGCCGTCAGGGCGGCCGCCGTAGCCACCGTTGTCGGGTGCTGCCGGGTCTGCCTGCCAATTTGAGGGCTTGGGTGCAAATTGTGCAAACACGCGCTGGTGGGTCATGCCGGCGCTGGCCTCGTCAAAGTCCCAGGCCCAGACCGTGTGGCTCGGGCTGTCAGCCCAGTACAGCGTCCGGTTGTCAGGGCTGAAAGCCAGGCCGTTGGCGGTGGTCATGCCGGATGTAGGCGGGATTTTGCAGACTACCTGCGGTGCGTGGCCGGGACTGGCGTTGCGTGCATCAATGCAATACAGCACGGCGTTATTGCGGGTGCGGGTTTCATCGATGGTGCCGACCCAGAAGCGCCCCAGCGCGTCACACTTGCCGTCGTTGGCGCGCATCTGGGCCGGGTCGTAGTCCAGCGTGGTCAGCAGGCGCAGTTCACCACCCCATTCAGGGGCAAAAAAAACGCCGTGGCGCAGGGCGATCACCAAGCCGCCACCCTGTGCCGGTGCCATGCAACCGGGCGCGCTGGGCATGTCCCAGACTTCAACCGTGCCCATATAAATATTGGCGCGAAGGACCTGTTTGCCAGCAATGTCCAGCCAGTACAAGGTTTGCTCGTGCGGCTGCCAAAACGGCGATTCGCCCAGGGTGTTGACGTGCGGGCTGACGGTTTGCCAGTGGTTGGGGTAGATGTTGTCCATGCGGTGCGTCTCCTGGGCGGCCATTGTGCCTGCAGTGTCGTGCATAGGCAAAAAAAAACCCACCGGGGCCCGAGGCCGCGGTGGGTTGAACTTCCGGGGAAACAACTGGTTTTGGCTTACTTGCTGTAGGCAGATTCGCCGTGTGAGGCAATGTCCAGACCTTCGCGTTCGTGCTCTTCGCTGACACGCAGGCCAATCGTCAGGTCAACGAGCTTGTAGGCAATGACCGAGACCACGCCAGACCAGATGATGGTCACCAGCACGGCCTTGGTTTGTATCCACACTTGCGAGGCCATCGAGAAGTCACCGGCGGTCACCATGGATGCCGTGACCCAGTCCGCCACGTAGCCAGGGCCGCCCAGGGCCGGGCTGTTGAACACACCGGTCAGGATGGCACCCAGAATGCCGCAGACACCGTGCACGCCAAACACGTCCAGCGAGTCGTCTGCGCCCAGCAGTTTCTTCAGGCCATTGACACCCCACAGGCCGGCAAAGCCTGCCAAAAAGCCGATGATCAGTGCACCGCCGATGCCCACGTTACCGGCTGCCGGCGTGATCGCCACCAAGCCCGCCACGCAGCCTGAGGCAGCACCCAACATCGAGGCTTTGCCGCGCATCAATGTTTCACCGATGCACCATGCCAGGATGGCGGCTGCGGTAGCACCAAAAGTGTTGATGAAAGCCAGGGCCGCGAAGCCATTCGCTTCCAGGGCCGAGCCAGCGTTGAAACCAAACCAGCCGACCCACAGCAATGAAGCACCGACCATGGTCAGCGTCAGGCTGTGCGGGGCCATCGATTCCTTGCCGTAGCCAATGCGCTTGCCCACCATAAAGGCACCAATCAAGCCCGCCACAGCGGCGTTAATGTGCACCACGGTACCGCCGGCAAAGTCCAGCGCGCCGGATTGCCAGACATAACCTGCCTTGGCGTTCATGGCATCGACCACGTCCTTGGCACCATAGGCATCCGGGCCCATCCAGAACCAGACCATATGGGCGATCGGGGCGTAGCTGAAGGTGAACCACAGCGCCATAAAGGCCAGTACAGCAGAGAACTTCATGCGTTCGGCAAAGGCACCCACAATCAGCGTACCGGTAATGCCGGCAAAGGTAGCCTGGAACGCAGCGAACACGATTTCAGGAATATAAACACCCTTGCTGAAGGTGGCACCATTGGCAAACGTGCCCGCGGCGTTGTCCCAGATGCCCTTCATGAAGAGCCGGTCCATGCCGCCAAAGAACGCGTTGCCCTCGGTGAACGCCAGGCTGTAGCCGTAGATGAACCAGAGCACCACGATCATTGAGAACGTGACCATCACCTGCATCAACACCGACAACATATTTTTGCTGCGCACCAGGCCACCGTAGAACAGCGCCAGGCCCGGTACCGTCATCAGGATCACCAACAGCGTGGAGACCATCATCCAGGCCGTGTCGCCTTTGTTGGGCACTGGGGCGGGGGCCGCTGCCGGGGCCGCAGGTGCTGCGGTAACAGTAGCTGCCAGTGCAGGTGCAGCGGGCGCTTCAGCCGGTTTTGTCTCTGCAGTGGCGGAGGCCGCGGGAACTGCTTCTGAGGCTGCTGGGGTTTGAGACAGGGCGACGCTGCTGCCAAGCAACAGACCGAAACCCAGGGCGAGGGATGCGAGTAGTTTTTTCATGGTGATGACCTCAAGTCTGGTGTTGGGGTTAGAGCGCTTCCTTGCCGGTCTCGCCGGTGCGGATACGGATGACTTGCTCGATCGGCGAGACAAAAATCTTGCCGTCACCGATCTTGCCGGTGCGCGCGGCACCTTCAATGGCTTCGATCACCTGGTCAAGCACAGCGTCGTCAATCGCCGCCTCGACCTTGACCTTGGGTAAAAAATCCACCACATACTCGGCACCCCGGTACAGTTCGGTGTGTCCTTTTTGACGACCGAAGCCTTTGACTTCGGTCACGGTAATGCCCTGCACGCCGATCGCCGAGAGCGCTTCGCGCACCTCGTCGAGCTTGAAGGGTTTGACAATGGCAGTAACAAGTTTCATAAATACTCCTAAAAGCTGAATAGCGTCAGATGACAAGCAAGTTAAGCAGGGTTCGTGCCAGGCCAAAAACTGGCCCGACAGACCCGGCTTAAGCCCGTCTCTCCCAGTCGTGCGTTAAGATGTCTGTATGGATAACCAGTATGCATCAAAGTGGTGCATCCGTTCAAAGGAGCCGCGTGATGAGTCTGTCTTTGGTGCAAAGCCGGGCCCTGCTGGGGCTTGCGGCAGCGGCGGTGACGGTAGAGGTGCATCTTGCCAACGGTCTGCCCAGCTTTACCCTGGTCGGGCTGGCCGATGTCGAGGTCAAGGAAGCGCGCGAACGAGTGCGTTCGGCCATCCAGAACTCGGGGCTGGAGTTTCCCAACAACAAAAAGATCGTCGTCAATCTGGCACCGGCTGACCTGCCCAAGGATTCCGGACGCTTTGATTTGCCAATCGCTTTGGGCATTCTGGCCGCCAGCGGCCAGATCGATGCGGCAAAACTGTCAGGCTATGAGTTTGCCGGCGAGTTGTCGCTGTCGGGTCAATTGCGCGCGGTGCGCGGTGCGCTGGCGATGAGTCTGGCGTTGCACGCCACAGGCGTGCAGACGCAACTGGTGCTGCCGCCCGACAGCGCCGAAGAAGCCGCCTTGGTGCCAACAGCGCAGGTTTACCGCGCGCGCCATCTGCTCGATGTGGTGCAGCACTTTTTGCCAGTCACCGCCGATAACCCCCCCAACGAATCTGAGCCGCGTGACGGCTGGACGCGGCTACAGGCCGCAGCCACCGCTGTGGCAGCACAGTACCCCGACCTGGCCGATGTCAAGGGCCAGACCGGTGCCAAGCGGGCGCTGGAGATTGCCGCTGCCGGTGGCCACAGCGTGCTGCTGATGGGGCCGCCGGGCTCGGGCAAGTCGATGTTGGCGCAGCGTTTCGCCGGGCTGCTGCCACCGATGACCACCGACGAGGCGCTGCAAAGCGCGGCCGTGGCCAGCCTGGGTGGCAGTTTTTCAGTTGGCAACTGGGCGCAGCGGCCGACCCGTCACCCGCACCACACCGCCAGCGCGGTGGCGCTGGTGGGTGGGGGCTCGCCGCCGCGTCCTGGTGAAATTTCGCTGGCACACCACGGCGTGTTGTTTCTTGACGAGTTGCCCGAGTTCCCGCGCGCCGCGCTGGAGGCATTGCGCGAGCCACTGGAGTCGGGCCGCATCACCATTTCACGCGCCGCGCAGCGCAGCGAATTTCCGGCCCAGTTTCAACTGATCGGCGCCATGAACCCGTGCCCGTGCGGTTATCTGGGCTCAGCGCAAAAGGCCTGTCGCTGCACGCCCGACCAGGTGGCGCACTACC